>NZ_LMOM01000077.1 GCF_001424185.1 Deinococcus sp. Leaf326
GAGATCGCCGGGGAACTTCCCCGGCGATCAGGAGAACGGTGCCGCCTTTATGCGTGCCGTGCAGCGTTGTTCAGCGGTCCCTGAATATTCCCCGAAGTACAGCTAGGAGCATCATTCTTGCGCTGACCGCAATCCATATAAAGAGAGTGTGTGCGGTAACAAAATAGTTGCTATTCACACAATCCCAAGGTTGTGTGACATGTTGATAAGCGTAAGAAATCACACTGTTCTAGGAGGTTTACCCATGAAGCAAGAAACGAAAACGGTCCTGTTAGTCCTAACCCTGGGCTTGACCTCAGTGCCTGCGCTGGCGCAAGGCAACACGACGGGTACCACAACCCTTGGCACGACAACGACCGATACCACCACTCGGGACGATAACAACGGAATGGACTGGGGTTGGCTCGGCTTGCTCGGTCTCGCCGGTCTTGCCGGCCTCCGTCGCAAAGAACCTGTCGTCGTGCGCCACGATCAGACGACGACTCACCGCTGACTCCCGCACCTTCTCTGTCAGGCGGCCCTCGGCTCGCCTGATCTTTACGGTGAGCGTAAGAAGCAGCGTAGCGGAGGTGGGATATGGTGCCAATCTGGGGGCCAGAGGCTTACCCCCTAGCCCCCTGCCCGCCCATGCTCAGGCTGGTCTCCATCCTGCCAAGGCCGCAACTTGATCACGTTGCCTGCTGCCGCGCGTAAAACAGGGTCAACGTTCAAGTCAGGAAAAGCCGGAAGAGCTTTCCTGGGACGTTCACTTACGGCGCTTCCCTGTTCAGGTGGGTGAGCAGGACCTGCAGCACGGCGTCCGGAGCCTCTCGTGCCGGAAAATGACCGACTCCGTCTAATACCACGCGCCGGTACCCTTTAAGAAAGTGCGCCTCCAATCCAACAGATGAGGCAGGCTCATCACAGGTGTCCGACCCTCCCTGAATCATCAGCGTCGGAACATGAATCGTCTCGACCTCTGCCAAGATTCGTTCCAACTCGTCGTAGCGGTCGTCGTGATGTCGATCTGCTGGCTGTTCGGTTCTCCAACGACTGCGGTAACCACTTAGCGTGACCTCTGCCCAGTCCGGGGACTGAAAACTCTGGGCCGTCTGTTGAAACTCTTCCGGGGTAAACCAGCCCGGCGGGCTCCAGGTCTCCCACTGGAGCCTGGCGAAGCCCACTGGATCTGTACGGACAGCCTCCGCCCCCTGATCCAGGGCCATAAACCACTGATACCAGAACAGTCGTGCCTGTGAAAACGCAGGGAGGAGAAACCGGCCCCCCGGCTGATAGGCCAGTGCGAGCCCAGCGATAGCGGTGAAACGCTCAGGAGCGAGGGTCGCTAAGGTGTAAGCGGCCCTCGCTCCCCAGTCATGTCCAACCACAGCGCACTGCTTCACATGGAGGGCATTCAGGAGATCAAGGGCGTCTTGTGCCAGTGCTACGCCACGACCATCGCGAGGTGTTTCCTCGGAAAGAAAGCGCGTCGCTCCGAAGCCGCGCAGGTATGGAACGATCGTGCGGTAGCCGGCAGCCTGTAGGCCAGGAACAATCCCATTCCAACCCTGAAGATCATCAGGCCAGCCGTGGAGCAGCAGAACGACCGACCCATCCGAGGGTCCTCCATCCTCGTAGGCGATGTCGAGGGTAGTGGTCTGGACCTGTCGAAGGGACATACTTCAAAGTCTAGGGGTTGCGGAGCATCTCTCCTCGCCACCTTGTTCATCCGGCCAAGGAAATTGTGGACTTCTCGAATGGTGGATCTATTATCGTATGCACGATAGAGCGCATAAATTGACCTCTTATTTTGTTAGACCAGCGGTCAACTATCTTCAAACGGTTCTACTACTTGAGCCAACATCTGAGATCAAGCTTTATCACTCAAGCTACTATCAAGATCCTGATCGGGAATTGCATATAGCATGCCCGCCCAGCGCGATGCGAGTACGAAAATATCTGGGTTACCTTTTCCTATCTTGGAGTGTTTTATGCCTATTCCCCCCATTCTCATAGCGTTCTGGTTGATCGGGTTATTGTCTCTCCTGCTCTTAGGAAGTAGTGGATGGTTGATCTGGGAATGGTATGACAACTGGGTAAGAGATCTACCTGCTAATCCACGCTTCCTGATTGGCGGACTGGTGTTGCTCACCTTGGGCTTCCTGGGTCGGCCTCTGGTCCTTCCTTTCCTCGGGCGCAAGCTCCGCGCAGGTGAGGAAGATCCTCGCCCGCTGACTGGGGGGACCATCGAACGGCTGACGCGACCTGACGGCACTGTGCTCCACATCGAGGCGCATGGCCCAGGAGATGCACCTGTCCTCCTGTTTACGCACGGTTGGGGCTTGAGCAGCGCTGAGTGGTTTTACGCAAAGCAACACCTCGGCGACCGGTACCGCCTGCTGCTCTGGGATCTTCCTGGCTTGGGACAGTCGCGCGAAGCCCAGAGACATGATCGGGACTTGAGACATTTCGCAGGTGATCTGAATGCAGTCCTGGATTTGGCGGGGGATCGACCGGTCCTCCTGTGTGGTCACAGCATTGGCGGGATGATCACCCTGACGTTTTGCCGACTGTTCCCTGAGCGTTTGTCCCAGCAGGTCAAGGGGATTGTCCTGATCCATACGACCTATACCAACCCGGTCAATACTGCGCCAGGCGCACGCTTCCTTCGGCCACTCCAGCGCTTTATTCTAAGCCCGATGTGCTCATTTACTCTTGTGTTATCACCGTTGATGCGAGTCACGAATTTTTTGTGTGAACTCAATGGAAGTGCGCATATCCTGAACCATTTCATGCAGTTTGGAAGACAGGAAACATCTGGACAGTTGCGGTTCTTCACGTCCTTGGGGCAACGCGCTAATCCCGCTGTAGTCGCGCGCGGCATGCAAGCTATGATGGACTACGATGCGCTGGACATTCTTCCTCAAATTAATGTCCCAACTCTTATCATTGCAGCTAGCGGCGATAAGGCAACGTTGCCTGCGGCCTCCGATCTTATGGCGACTACGATTCCTCAGGCAAAGCAGGTAACGCTTGCTCCTGCAGGACATCTGGGACTTATTGAGCATCACGAGGAGTGGGCCAGGGCTGTCAGTGAGTTTGCGGAGGCTTGTTTAAAAAGAGGATAGGAATCGAGATGAAAACCACCACAAAGACTGTAACCCACTTTGGTATTTATCCAATTTTAGCGCGAATAGGCGTTGACGATTAAGAGTTCAACCGATCAAATTCTTGAACATCGGATTGTCCAAAGCGACCCTGAAGTGGAAGCCTGCCATGGTCTCGACCTGTCCCCAACCAGCACGGCAGAAGCCGACCTGGTGAGCTTCCTTACATACAGCTGGGGTGCTGACAGTGCACGCGGAGGGGCAGGGCAAGCCAGCGCTGAGAGTCGGAGGCGATCGAGTAACTTCTGGGGGTCAGGACTTCGGCGCAGTCGATCATGTCACTCCACGACTGTTCTGAGCACTGGGCGCGTGCGGCTCTGCCTAGCTATCGCGCGGGCAATGGCCACGCTCCCGACGATGGACGGTACGGCCTCAGCACCTGACACTTCGGGAAATTGACGTGCTGGTGGCTGAGAAAGGCCTGCCGAGCAGCTCCAGGCAGTCCCAGAAGACCTCACCGCCTCATCGCGCGGCTTGACCCAGGACCTGCCACCCGATCCGTACCTGACTGACCACGGCTCGCCCGCGGTTGTCTTGCCTTGGAGGATGGTCTTGAATCCGCTGCGCCCCTACCCGAGCCATCCACGCCAGCACGATACACAGCAATCCGAACAGCCGCGAGATCCGGTCGGGAGCGGTCATATGCGTTGCTTCCAGATTCAATCCACGGGACTTCAACGAGGAAAGCGCCGACTCAATGCCCCACCTGAGACGGTAGGTGCTCAGCACGTCCAGGACTGGCAAATCCGAAGCGACAATCACCCTATCCCCCGCGGGGGATAGGGTGATCACGACGTGCATCCATCCCCCGTACACCCAGGTACGCTCGAAGAGCGTTCGTACCTGTCCCGGTTGCAGGGTTGTGAACAGTTCCCGGGCCATCTCGTCCTCAATGCGGGTGTTCTCACGGATACGGACACACTGCCGGATACGTTTCCAGCGCAGGAATGAGCACCACTCGCGCAGGGTAAACTCCCGATCGGCAATCACGACGGCCCAGCGACGGGCAGGCAGCACCTTCAGTAGGCGGGTCACCAACAGGATCCGGGCCGCAGTGCAGCTGTTGCCCTGATGGGGCAGGATCGACCACACGAGCGGAATGACTGCGCCCCCGAGGAGCGCGCCCAGCACGAGAATGTTCAGTGGTGTCTGGCCGTAATGCCAGGTCGTGCGGTCCATGATCAAGGTGAGTTTGCCGTCAGGCAGGAGGGGGAGCAGGACGTCACAGACGTCCTGCGGCGTGAGATGAGCGTCGTGGAAGACCCTAGCAACGGTGCGGGTTTTGGCGTCGAGTGTGGCGTCCCGGGGCAGATGGAGCGCAATCTTGCGGTGCAGTGTGGATTCAGCCTGGATGAGTGCCAGGAGCACTTCTGCGAGCCGCTTCAAGGCGTCCAGGCGGCGATGAGGGAGGCGACTTTTCAAGTAGGTCGCGAGCGTGTCAGCATGGACGCGGGCAGTATCGGGGATCGTCACAGACCCAGATACCGCCCTTTGTTATGCCGCACTCCGTTCAGGACACCANCAGGAGCACTTCTGCGAGCCGCTTCAAGGCGTCCAGGCGGCGATGAGGGAGGCGACTTTTCAAGTAGGTCGCGAGCGTGTCAGCATGGACGCGGGCAGTATCGGGGATCGTCACAGACCCAGATACCGCCCTTTGTTATGCCGCACTCCGTTCAGGACACCAGTTCTCGCGAAGTGTCAGGTGCTGAGCTCCCCAGCATCAGGTCCTTCGATTGATCTCTCCCTTGCTTTCGGCATGTCGGCATCATCATTGAGTGGTCTTCTGGCGTGCGATATACCACTCAGACTGGGGGGACGGCTTGCTTGCACCCGGAGGCGGAAGGCGTACTCGCCTTGCTTACGGAGGACTACAAGAAGCTCCTTCGTCTTTTGACGGAGCATTTCGACGACATCAAAAGTGTGCCTACTTGGATGGGTATTTCAGAGGCCACTGCAGCTTTTGTAGATGACCTTATGCATGGATATTCGGAACACCGCGGGATCTCAGTGGATCGGAAGCGTTTGGCTGAGTCACACGAGGCGTGGGTCTACGTTGACATCTCCCCCGTGGGTGATCCCGTACTACTCTTCGCGAACTTTGGATCAGCCAAAGGCGTGTTGACCTGGGAAAACAGCGATTAATAGAGCCGCACACCCAAGATTGAAGGTAGATGCCCTTGACACGCCTATACCAGGTTCCTGTTAGAGAAGATCAGATCGCTAAACGCGATCTGTCTCTCGTCGTTCTGTTGATGTTGTCCCAAATAGTGTTATGAGAACTGTCGGGTACTGAGGTACTTGACAGTCATTTCATGTGCCCGTTTTAGCTCGTCTCTGTATGCAGCGTCGTTCTACCCCCACTGAGACGCTCAGCCAGCGCCACTACTTCTTTGGGGGGCAGCACACCCTTGAACCAGATCAGCCGCTCCCCAAAATCCGACGGATCCACTCCTGCCCGTTCCAGATTCAGCCGCTCCGAAACACACACGATCACGTCCGTCCGGCCCGATTGACGCAGCATATCGAACTTCTTGCGCAGGTACTCCGGCCGCCAGTACCCCACGATCTCCACCAACATGCTCCGGCCGTCCGGGTGCACCAGCCGGAAATCGGGCACGATCACCGACCCAGGAACAGGCACGAGGTCTACCTCCCGCTCCAGCACCCAGGGCGTCTCCAGCTTCGCGAAGCGCTCGGCAAAGCCCGATTCCAGCGCGCTGTCGTGCTCGTTCGGCTCCCGGTAATGGCTCACGTACCCATGCTCGCTCGTCAACTCGAAGAGCCACTCCGACTCTGCCTTCTCCGTCCAGTTCAGGTCCCGCCGGGGTTTGAGACTGGCCGTCAGATCCCACTTCGTCACGTGTAATAGGGCGGGAAGAAACTTCGCCATCGCCAGGCCATAGCGGGTCGTGCCGCCGAACAGGCTCGTCGGCCCGTCCATCGTCAGCGTGAAGCCGAAGGTCGCGTCTCCCTCCACCGTGATCATCAGGCCGAAGAACTTGGTGTACTGCAGGAGCTGCTTGTACCGTGCCGGCTCATTGCGCCGCGCCGTGATGATCAAGTTGTACGCCCGGTAGAGCATCCCCTGCGCCTGAGCCAGGTCGAAGCGCTGCAGCAACTCCTCAGACGTCGGGGGCTCGAAGACCACCAGGCGCTGCTGGTCCGGCAAATCGGCGTAGAGCAGATCGGCGACATCCGCAGCGGCCAGGGGCCGCTCACGGGTGAGCGCCGCCGCCGCCTGTTCCAGCACTTGGCCCCGGCGACGCCGACTGGGCGGCCCACTCTGGGCCAGCGCGAAGACACGCGCGCGCACAGCGGCTGGGGGCACGTCGCCGCCGGTCTCGAAGGTGCTCGACCCGTTCGTCAAGAGATGCGCCAGCCCACGCAGCACCTTGAAGTCCGATCTCCCCGCTTCCAGGGCGCGCAAGTCCTCATCGAGATCGGCCCGCCGCTTGCCCAGGTTGGCCTCGAAGGTCGCGATGAGCCCCGTGGCCAGCGCGAGATTCGCCGGCGTCGCCTTGAGCCGTCGCGGCTCGACCAATCCCGCCTTGACCTTGAACATCAGCAGTTCAGTGGGGAGCATTCACGTCCTCCCACCCCGGTGTCCCGCCCAGCGTGCGCTGCCATTGACCGCGTCGCTGCTGGCTCACCCGCTCCTCGGAGGTCCCCTCGGTGATCACCTCGTACAGCACGGCCTGCTTGCCCTCGGCCCGGCGCAGGATGCGGCCCAAGCGCTGGATGTACTCGCGCTCGGTCGCGGTGCCCGACAGCACGACGGCGATGGACGCCTCGGGCACGTCCACGCCCTCGTTGAGCACCCGGCTGGTCACAAGTACGCGGTAGCGGCCCGCACGGAACTTCTCGAGCAGTTCATGGCGCTCTTTCACTGGGGTCTGGTGGGTGATCGCCGGGATCAGGAACTCGCGGCTGATGCGGTATACGGTCGCGTTGTCGTCCGTGAAGATCAGCGTGCGCTCAGTAGGGTGGTTGGCGAGGATCTCTTCGAGCACCCGGAGCTTGCCCTCGGTACCGTAGGCTAGGCTCCGGGCCTCGCGGTGCGCGAGCATCGCCACACGCCCCTGGGGTGTCCCACTGCTCATGACGAAGCGTTTCCAGCCCTCGATGCTGCCCAGCCGGATGTTGCTCCGGCGCAGGAAGTCGTTGCGGCGCAGGATCAGGTCGTCGTAGTGGCGCTGCTCGGCCGGGCTGAGCGAGACCTTGATGATCACCTCGCGGTAGGGCGCCAGGGTGTCACCCGCGAGGTCCTCGGGAGCCGCCTGATAGACCACCGGGCCGATCAAGTCATTCAGGTGCAGCTCGCGCCCGTCACTGCGCTTGGGAGTCGCGGTCAGGCCCAGACGGTAGGGGGCCAGGCCCAGCTCGGCGACACTCCGGTGGAAGTCGGAGGGCAGGTGATGGGCCTCGTCGAAGATCTGGAAAGCGTAGATGCCGGCCAGCCGTTCTGCATGGATGGCGGCCGAGTCGTAGGTGCTGATCAGGATGGGGGTCTGGTCCTTGCTGCCCCCGCCCAGCAGCCCGACCTCGGCGTCGGGGAATGCGGCGAGCATGCCGGCGTACCACTGGTGCATCAGGTCCAGGGTGGGCACGCAGATCAGGGCGCTGCGGGGCGTGTCCCGCAGCGCGAGCTGGGCGACGAGGGTCTTGCCTGCTCCAGTGGGGAGCACGACCACACCCCGGCGGCCGGCCTTCTTCCAAGCCTCCAGGGCGCCCTGCTGGTGGGCGTAGGGCTGCACCTCCCGGGCGTAGCCGAGTTCGAGCTTGAGGAAGCCCGCCGCTGCGTCACGAACCGGCGTCTTCCCGAGCGCGGTCATGATGTCGCGGTAGGCGTGGCCCGGCGCGCGCCAGGCCTGGGCGCGGTCGTCCCAGGTGAACAAGTCGGACGCGGCCGCCGGCACCTCATCCATCAGGAGGGTGCCGCGGTCGAGACGCAGGGTAGGGGCCATGAGGCAGCTACCTTAGCGGAAAGGGAACTTCTGTACAGAAACCTGGGGGACGTTCAGAACGGGATGATCTTGCCGCTGTCCAGGGTCCAGGCTCGGAGCGGAGCAGGCACTGCCTGCTCCAGGCGGGGGAGCAAGGCATGAATGTTGCGGCAGACGTTGGCGGCATCCAGCTCGAACAGTACGCCTAAAGTGCGTCTGAAAAACGTGCTGATGCAGGTTTTTCCCGCATCCATAAAGGTAGACGATTGGGCTGAGGTGATGCGCCCATGTCCCGATCTGCCTATCCGAACGATCTGACAGACGCCGAGTGGCACGTTCTTTTCCCGTTCCTCCCTCCAGAAGCCTCCGTAGGACGTCCCCGAAAATGGTCTCTTCGAGAGATCTTGGACGGGATTTTCTACGTCCTGCGGGGCGGCATCGCCTGGCGAGCGATGCCTCATGATTTGCCTCCGTGGCANGTCTCTTCGAGAGATCTTGGACGGGATTTTCTACGTCCTGCGGGGCGGCATCGCCTGGCGAGCGATGCCTCATGATTTGCCTCCGTGGCAGACGGTCTATCACTCCCATCGTCTTTGGCGGCTCCACGGGGTTTGGGAGGCATTGCACACGATCCTTCGAGAATTGGTCCGTCAGCGTGAGGGTCGCGCAGCGACCCCCAGCGCAGCGATCATCGATAGCCAATCCGTCAAGACTACGGAAGCTGGCGGGCCTCGCGGCTATGACGGGG
>NZ_LMOM01000078.1 GCF_001424185.1 Deinococcus sp. Leaf326
GCAGGCGTCTAGACTGTGGTTTATGACTGGGGTGAAGTCGTAACAAGGTAACTGTACCGGAAGGTGCGGTTGGATCACCTCCTTTCTATAGGCTCCGCATTCTCCCTCTCTTCTGTCAACTCCCGCAGCTTCGGCTGCGTGCGATATACACTGCTCCGCCCCACCCCCGCCTCAAGCGGGGGTGGGGCTTTTTGTCATTGCCTCTTAGCCGATCCGGCTACGGCTCCGCTACAGTGGGCACATGATGTCCTTCGAACAGGCCCAGCAGGAAGTTCAGACTCTCGGTAAGAAACCCGGTAATGACGTACTGCTCAAGCTTTACGCCCTCTACAAGCAGGGGGTGACAGGAGATGTCCAGGGGGAACGGCCTGGGGGCTTCGACTTCGTCGGTGGCGCCAAGTACGACGCCTGGAAGGCCCTGCAGGGAATGCCGACCGACCAAGCCCAGCAGGAATATGTGGCCCTGGTCGAGATGCTCAAGGCCCGTACCTGACCCCGGTCCCGGGCCACAGCGGAGAAGTGAGGGCCACTCCGGCTCTCTCTTCTCCGGCCTGATACAGTGCCGATGTGAGCGATCAGGTAGCGGGCCCTCCCGAATCCCTGGGTGAGACGGCGTCGGCCAAGCGCCGCATGCGCGAACTGGCCTCGGCCTACGCCGCGCGTGTTCCCAGTCTGGATGCCCATGGGTTGGTTGACGGTCTCGACGGTGTGCAGCTGCGCTTCATGCCGATGGGCCAACGTGACGGGGCCTACGATCCCGAACACCATGTCATCCTCATCAACAGCCAGGTGCGGCCGGAGCGTCAGCGCTTCACGCTCGCCCACGAGATCAGCCACGCGCTGCTGCTGGGTGACGACGACCTCCTGAGCGATCTGCATGACAGCTTTGAGGGTGAGCGTCTCGAACAGGTGATCGAGACGCTGTGTAATGTCGGCGCAGCAGCCATCTTGATGCCCGACGCGCTGATCGCCGAACTGTTGGAGCGCTTCGGACCGACTGGCCGCGCCCTGGCGGAGCTGTCCCGGCGCGCCGACGTGAGTGCCTCGACCGCGCTCTACGCCCTGGCTGAACGTACGCCGGGCGCGGTGCTGTACGCGGTCTGCACGCGCTCTCGCCTAGAGAGTGACACCGATGAGGAGGACGGCGGTGTTCCTGAGACAGCCCTGACCGTCCGAGTCAGTGGGGGCTCGGCCGGCGTGAAATACACCCTGCGGTCCGGCACGCCTATACCGGCCGACCATCCGGTCCACGCCGCTTTCGAGTCCAACCTGCCGATGAGGGAAGCGAGCTACGTGCCCTTCCGGTCCGGGCGCAAGATGCCGGCCGAGGTCGACGCTTTTCCGGTCCGGGGCCGCGTGATGGTCAGCTTCGACCTGACGGGGCGCAGCGGGACATGAGAGCAGCGCCCGTGCACAGCCTCACCTTCAGCTTCGCGGTACCCGGCGGCGAGAGGACCTCCCAGGGCTGGGTGCGGCGCTGGTCGGGGTGTAGCGTCATGGGCGTCCTGAACGTCACGCCCGACAGCTTCAGCGACGGTGGGCGACATGTCCTGCTGGAGTCGGCGCTCGCCTCGGCGCGTCAGATGCGTGATCAGGGTGTGCTGATGCTCGACATTGGGGGAGAAAGCACCCGTCCCGGCGCCGAGCCGGTGGAGGCGGCCGAGGAACTGGACCGCGTGCTGCCGCTCGTGCGGGCGTTGGCCTCAGAGGGCATTCTCCTCAGCGTGGACACCATGAAGCCGGAAGTTGCCGCCGAGGTGTTGAGGGCGGGTGCCCATCTTATCAATGACGTGGGCGGCCTGCGGGATTCCGCAATGCGCCGGGTCTGTGCCGAGGCGGGCGCGGCGGCCTGCATCATGCATATGCAGGGCGAGCCGCGCACCATGCAACACCGGCCCGAATACGGCGATGTGGTGGCCGAAGTCCAAGGGTTCCTGAGAACGCAGGCCCGGCTGGCCGAGGCCGAGGGCGTACCGTCGGTGCTGCTTGATCCGGGGCTGGGGTTCGGCAAGACACTGGATCACAACCTGGCCCTGCTGCGGGCCACCACCGAGCTTTCCGCCGATTCCTGGCCCGTCTTGGTGGCCGCGAGCCGTAAGCGCATGATCGACACGTTGGCCGGGGTCCCCAACGCCGCCGAGCGCGATCCGGGTAGTCTCGCCCTCCATCTCGACGCGGCCCGGCGCGGCGCGGCCCTGGTCCGTGCCCACGCCGCCGGGGCGCACGTTCAGGCGTTGCGGGTGCAGGCGGCGCTGCTGGAGGACTAGACTCCGCGCCATGAGTCGGGTCGTCTTGGAAGGACTGGAATTTCACGCGCGTCACGGCGTCTATGACACGGAAGCCGTGCTGGGGGCACGCTTCGTGGTGGACGCCGAGCTGCACTACGCTTTCGCTGGGCTGCCGGATGAGCTGGACGCGGCCGTGAATTACGCGGAGGTCTACGCCAGCATTGCTGCAGAGGTCACGGCCGAGCGGTACCAACTCATTGAAGTGCTGGCCGACCGAATCGCGCGTCGCCTGCTGGCCGAGCAGCCCCGGCTGGAGCGGGTCACCATCCGGGTCCACAAGCCCTTCGCCCCGCTGCCCGGCGTCTTCCGGGACGTGTACGCCGAGTTGACGCTGGACCGGGGATGAGTCACGCCGCCTATATCGCCCTGGGCGCCAATCTGGGCGAGCCTCTCCAGACCTTGCGCCGGGCTGTGACCGACCTGCGGAGGCTGGGCACTGTCGAGGCTGTCTCGCCTCTGTACCGCACAGCGCCCGTGGGGGGGCCGCCCGGTCAGCCGGATTACCTCAACGCCGCGCTGCGCCTGCGAACCGAATACGAAGCTCCCGCCCTGCTCGCAGCTTTGCACGCGGCTGAGGCCCGTGCCGGCCGAGAACGCTATGAGCGCTGGGAAGCGCGGGTCCTCGATCTCGACCTGATTCTCTACGACGAACAGATCTCGCCGGACCCGGCCCTGACCCTGCCGCACCCCCGCGCCTGGCAACGGGGGTTCGTCCTCGCGCCGCTGGCCGACCTCGCCCCGGCGCTGCGGCATCCGGTCACGGGAGAGAGTGCGGCGCAGGCCCTCGCACGGGTGGGACTGGGTGGCGTAGAGCGTATGCCTCTGGACTGGACCACTTGAAACCCCGCCGGGAAGGGCGGGGCAGCTTGCAAATCAGGACGTAGGGGCGGGTTATTCGTCGTCTCCGGTTTCCTCGGCCACACGCTTGCCGGCCATCCATTCCAGGCCGGCCCACATCATGTCGTCGAGGTCGCCGTCGAGCACGTCGGCGGGATTGTGGTTCATGATGCCCGTGCGGTGGTCCTTGATGTACTGTTTGTCCAGTACGTAGGAGCGCATCTGGCTGCCCCACTCCACCTTGGCCTGGGCGCCGCGCGCCGCTGCTTCCTCGGCCTCGCGCTTGCGCATCTCGATGTCGTAGAGGCGCTGTTTGAGAATCTGGAGGGCGATCTCGTGGTTCTTGATCTGCGAGCGCGTCTGCTGCGAGGCCACGGCGATCCCAGTCGGCAGGTGGGTCAGGCGTACGGCCGAGTCGGTCGTGTTCACGCCCTGTCCGCCCGCGCCCTGTGAGCGGAAGACATCACGCCGCAGGTCACTGTCCGGAATGTGGATATTGATTTCCTCCTCCGGCACCTCCGGCACGATGTCCACGGACGCGAAGCTCGTTTGCCGGCGATTGTTCGAGTCGAAGGGCGACACGCGCACGAGGCGGTGAACCCCGTGTTCGGCCGCCATCATCCCGAAGGCCTTGTCCCCGCGGATGATGAACTCGATGCTCTGGTAGCCGGCCTGGTCGCCCGGCTGTTCGTCGATCAGGTCCACCTTGTAGCCCCGGCGCTCGGCCCAGCGCATGAACATCCGCGCGAGCATGCCTGCCCAGTCCTGCGCCTCGGTGCCGCCTGCGCCGCCCTTGACCCGTACGATGGCCGGCATCTCGGCGTGCTTCATGGTGAACAGCGTCTCGCGGTACAGGTCGTCGACCCGCGCCTGCAGGCCGTTCTGCTCTTCGGCCAGCATTTCGCGCTCTTCAGGAGAGGCCATCTCCAACATCTCTTCGAGGCCCTGAGCGTCCGAGGTCAACCGGGCGTAGTCCTCGACGATGCGCCGCACCGATCCGGCCTCCTGGGTGACCTGCCGCGCGCGGGCCGAGTTGTTCCATAGCTCCGGGTCGCTGAGCTCCCGGTCGAGTTCGTTCAGTCTGCGTGTCTTGCCGGGAATGTCAAAGGTACTCCCGGAGCGACGCCAGTTTTTCCAGTAGTTCCTGCATGGGCGTGCCTCCCTTCCGCAGCCGGCGCCCTGGGGCGTGCCGGGTCCCGTTGAGCGGGATGCGGGCTTGTTGCCAGTGGACAAGTATAGGGAGTGCGGCCCCGCGTCACCGTTACCCGCGCCGCAGCGCAGGCCAGGAAAGTGTCGTTGTGGCCGCGTTCCCCCTGAGCCCCAAGAGGCCTTGAGGCGAAAGGGTTGACAGATTTCGGATTGGCCTGTATCTTTTCTGAGCCTCGGTTGAGGCGCGGTGCATGACAAACGAAGCGTAACAAGTGAGAGATGACGCAAATATCACGTCTCAGCGCACCTGT
>NZ_LMOM01000079.1 GCF_001424185.1 Deinococcus sp. Leaf326
GTGACTGAAGGGCAACCGTCGGCCCCGTCTGCATGCAGACGGGGGGTTCGAGAGTGCCGAGTTCATTCGGGGTGTCCTCGCCCATGGCTTGGACATCRTGGTCGGAGTGCGCTGCTCTCGGAAACTGGAGGMTGGGCGGCAGGTCCGTGACCTGATGGTCCGGGGAAGCCTGGTCAAGCCCTGTGGGCTTGACCAGACCATGTGCATCTCCTGGGTCTGGCTCTACCGGAACACCGAGCCGGAACAACGCTTCGTTATGTCCAAYCTCGACCTGGGCGGCAAGTACCTCGCTCGCATGGGGAAGCGCCGCTGGCGCATTGAAGCCTTCTTCAAAACGGTCAAGGGGAGATTCGGACTTGAACGCTTTGCTCAGCACGTCCCCGAAGTGCGGCGTCAAGCACTTCAACTGGAATTGAACGCGCTCGACGCGTTCCAGCACGCACTTTTTGCCCCTTCAACCTAAACTGCAAGATGTCAGTCAGGCCTCTTGAGACGTGCCCATGCGGGTTGTCATGCGGTCAGGGCACGGTTGAGGGCAACTATATCGTCATGCGTGAGTGGCGCGCTTTGGGTCATGAATGTCTTCATCAGTGCGTCGCGGTTCTGCGGTGCACGTTGCTGGTCGGCAGCGGTCACCGCCATCTGCAGTTCGTCCAACGGCAATTCAGTGCAGTATGCCGGGGTACCCGGCTGCTGTCGCCAGGAGTCGGCCAGCGTACCTGCATCCAAGGCGTCAAAGCCCGTGGCGTCCACCAATTGCATCGCTGTGGCTTTGGCGTCCGCGTCATCACCTGCCACTGGAAGGGCAATCCGTGCGGGCGTGCCAGCGGCCGTGCCTCGGTCTGTCAAGGTCTGTGCCAACACCGCGTTCCATGCTTTGATCACCGGTCGGCCAATCTGTTCACTGACCCAGACGCCTTCCGGTTTGCCCCCATCGACTTCCGCGATAGCCCCGTCACGGAAGGGATAGTAGTTCGACGTGTCGATGACCACGACATCCCTGGGAACTTCGTTGAAAAACCCTCTCAATTCCGTGTGACGGGCAAACGGAATCGACAGAATGATCACGTCCACGTGCTGAACTGCCTCTTCCTTGGTGACGGCGGTCGCGCCAATCTCGTGGGCAAGGTCGAGAATGGATTCCGGTCCTTTGGAGTTCGCGAGTTTGACCGTATGGCCCTGAGCAGCGAGCTTGCGGGCGAGGGTGGCGCCGATGTGGCCAGCGCCGATGATGCCGATGTTCATGGTTGACTCCTGGTGGTGCCTGAGCGGTCGTACCCACTCTGAATGAGGGTGCGGATGCGCCTGGCATCATCCGTGGAGCCTTCCCCCCGGATCCAGGCGATGGCGGCGGTGGCCAGGAACAGGTCACGCGACTGCACCTCGCTGCGGGTATGGCCGTGCAGTTGAGCCGCTTGGAGAAACTCATCTGTCATGGTGATGAGCTGATCGCAGGGGTAAGTCAGTGGATTGTCCGGTGCACTCGCCCGGGTCGCCGCCATCAGGGGTTCGGGGAGGCCGCTAAAGGCGTTGAGGTAGTCTTCTAGGGCACGCAACCACTGCTGCAGGGCCTCCTCCGGGTCGTCAATCTGGATCAGGCTCGCGCGTCGCGCGACCAATTCTTGGGAGTGGAGCTGTAGGACGGCAGCCAGCAGGGCCTCGCGGGTCGGGAAATGACGGTAGAGCGTTCCTGGTCCGATCCCGGCTTCCTTGGCAATGGCGTCCAGTGAGGTGCTGATGCCGTGCCTCTGAAAGTGACGTTGTGCGGTATCCAGGATCACCGTGCGGTTGCGGATGAAGTCGGTACGGGGTTTGCGTGAGGTGGCTTCCGTGAAGATCAGTCCTCCTTGCTGAAGTGAGTGGGGATGCTTTGACTCTGTGGAGACGCCCTCGGTCTTGAGCCTCCTTGCGTTTTGGAGACTGCCTCCGTATCATACCATATATGAAACGGAGAATTTCTCCAGATAGACGCATGATCCTTGGCATGCAATTCAGCAACGGTTACGGCTCGCAGCCCCACGCCTGGCGAATGCCGGGTGTCAGTCCCACCAGCGCCACAGATTTCGACGCCCAGGTGCGTTACGCTCAAGCAGCTGAAAGGGGAAAATTCCACTTCCTCTTCCTCCCTGACGGCCTGGGGGTGGATACCGACCTGTCGCACCAGCCTTCCATGTTCACCCTGGAACCGCTGCTGACCTTGGCGGCCGTCGCCCGCGCCACCAGCCGCATTGGGCTGGTCACCACAGCTTCCTCGACCTTTAACGAGCCGTACAACCTGGCCCGCATGTTCAAGACTCTCGACATCATGAGTCACGGACGCATAGGCTGGAATGTCGTGCCGACCTCCGACCCCACGGGTGCCGCCAATTTCGGACAGCAACCCCTCCAACGTCAGGAAAAGTACGAGCGCCTGCATGAAATGGTGCAAATCGTGCAGGCCTTGTGGGGCAGCTGGGGCCAGGATGCCTGGATTCACGATGCCGCGAACGGCCACTTCGCAGACACGTCCAAGATCCGGTCTATGAAGCTGCAAGGCCGTCACGTCGGTTCGCGGGGGCCGCTGCCCATCCCACCCTCGGAGCAGGGCCAGCCCGTGATCTTCCAGGCTGGTGGCGGCAACTACGGCCTACAGGTGGCTGGGCAATATGCCAGCGGCGTGATCGGCGCAACCTTCAGTATCGAGGATGCCCGCGCCCAGCGCGCGGCCCTGCGCCGGGCAGCCCAGGAAGCAGGCCGCAACCCCGACGAAATCAAGTTCTTTGCCGGTGTGATGCCTGCCATCGGCACAACCAGACGTGAGGCCATTGACCGCCGTCTTCAACTCGGCAAGGACATTCTGCCGTCACGGGTGCCCTACCTCGGACAGATGCTGGGTCTCCCGCTGTCGGTGGTCCGACTCGACGAGCCACTCAGCGCCCAGGAACTGGCAACCGCCCACCCTGTATCCGCCGATCCCCGCTCCGCGCAAGCCCTGAAGGTGGCCCGCGAGGGCTGGACCCTGCGTGAGATCCTTGCTCACGGGGTGATCGACTATCATCCAACCCCCGTCGGCACGCCCGAGGTGATCGCTGACCACATGCAGGAGTGGTTCGAGGCTGGCGCTGCGGACGGGTTCTGGATCTCTGTCGATGTCTACGAGGATGGCATCGACACCTTTGTCGACCAAGTGGTGCCCATCTTGCAGGAACGGGGCCTGTTCCACACCGACTATGAGGGTGCCACACTCCGGGACCATCTTGGGGTACCACAGCAGTACGGCCTCGACCTGCGCACCGCCGCCGTCACCTCATGACGGCTGGGCGGCTGTGCCTCACCCGTAGGACATTCCCCACCCCCCCTTCATCGCCGAGGCTGACTTCATGACTACTGATACCCGTTCCGTCGTTACACACACAAAACAGGAGGCGCACAACCGCGCCATGATCCTGGTTCTTCTGATCGCCACCTTCGTGGTGGTGTTGAACGAGACTATCGTGAACGTCGCCCTGCCTACCTTGATCGTCGACTTTCGCATTACCGCTGGCGTGGCGCAGTGGCTGGCCACTGCGTTCATGCTGACGATGGCCGTGGTCATCCCGATCACCGGCTTCCTGATGCAGCGCCTGACGTCGCGCACGGTGTTCTTCCTTGCGATGGGTACCTTCACGTCCCTGCACTCCTCACGGCGGCTGGGGGGCTCCCCCGCTGCTTAATCGCTACCCGCTAACCCCTCTCTCCCTCGGGCCCCCATGTGGGGCCTTTTTTCATGTCAGCACGTGGCCACGCTCCGGACACGCCATGCTGACTCATGTCCCTGACGCCCTGTGCCCGTGCACCACACGTCTCCACCCGGCGACCGCTCTCCCTCCCCGCCGGCGGCGGGAACCCTGCCGCATGATTGCCCCGATTGATCCGACCACCTACGCCGACGCCCTTGCCCGCATCCAGGCGCTCTGGAACGCCGGCGCCAGCCAGGTCGGCCATGCAGACCACGCCGAGTTTGAAGGTCTCTACGCCGCCCTCACGGTCTACGAGGTCGCCGAAGGCCTGAGTGCCCCCCAGCAGCAGTTTCAGATCGACACCCTCAACCGCCTCCAGTGGTTCGTCGGCAAGAAGACCGATCTCCAGAGCCGCAAGGTCCGCCTCAAAGCTCAGTACGACGCCATGCTCCGCGACATCGAGCGCAATGAAGAACACCTCGACTGGCGCTACGCGGCACAGGCCGAACAGGTCCTCCGATCCCATCTCGGCAAGGGACGCAGCCCGAAGCTCCTGACCGGGACCGTAGGCCTGCGCAAGAGTGCCGCCCGCGTCGGCGCAACGGACGATGCCGCACTCCTGCAGGCGCTCGAAGCCGCTGGGGGCGATCTCGCGACGGTGATCGAGCCCAAGATCAATCTCACTGCCCTCAACCGCCTGATCAAAGTCGAGGGCGACGTGGCCTACCTCGTCTCCGAGGGCACGGTCGCCGAGCTGCCCGGCCTGAGCATCAAGCCCGCCAGCGAGACCTTCTTTGTCAAAGCCGGCAAGGAAGGTGAGGATCAGGAGTAGTCACCCCCTATCCTGGGGCGACGACGTTATGACTCCTCCCTTCGATCCCTTGCTGAACGGACACGACCCCACCCCGGGGATCGTGTCCGTTCATGCCGACCTCTCCGGCCAGGCCCTCATCTGGCGCCGCGAGGACGGGCAGGTTACCTTCGAGCGCACCCGCTTCCGCTCTTGGCTCTATGCCCGCGATCTCACCGACGTCGAGCACCTGGGATCACGACTCGCCACCGACGATGACCGCGCCCCCTTCAGTGTCCGCGAGCTGCCAGGAGAGCCAGGCAGTCTGCGGTACCTCCTCACTGCCCACGACGGCCAGGCCCTCCGCCGCGCGGTCCTCGCGGGCGCCTCCCGCCGTCTCGGCCGCCCCATCACCAGCCTCCACGACCTCTNACCTCCTCACTGCCCACGACGGCCAGGCCCTCCGCCGCGCGGTCCTCGCGGGCGCCTCCCGCCGTCTCGGCCGCCCCATCACCAGCCTCCACGACCTCTTCGGCCAGGACTGGTCTGCCGGGCTGGTAGCGCGGGGGATTCCGCTCTGTGTCCGCCTGCGACTGGACACGCTGATTGACGACTGGCGGGCAGACGACTGGTGGGCTCGACTGAGACCAGAGGCCACTGGCCTCTGGTGTGAAGACCTCTTGGTGTACGGTCAGCCGATGAATGTCGTCCTGACGAAGACACCTGACGGCGAGGCCCTGATCATCGCCAGCAACACGGGCTCGGTCATGACGATCCAGGCCAGGTACCGCCGACGGTTCCGCATCGAGTGCCTCTTCCGTGCACTCAAGACCCAAGGCTTCAACGTCGAGAACACGCACATGACGCTCCACGATCACGTGGAGCGCCTGCTCTGTCTGCTGACCATCGCCTACGTCTGGTGCGTCCTGGTTGGCCTCCTGCAGGAGGCCAACTTCAAATCGCACGGTCGACGCGCTTGGAGTGTGGTGACCCTGGGGCTGCGAACGCTGGTCCGGAGCTTGGGTCGGCCAGAGGATCAGGCTGCTGTAGACGGTTTGTTCCTCATTGAGCTGTTGATGCCCTCTCAGACGGCGTTATAGAAGCTGTCGGGTACTGAGCCCAGATACTGCTCTTTACCATGCCGAATCGCGTTCAGGACGCCATTCGCTGCAAAGTGTCAGATGCTGAGGTCATGGCCACAAGAGATCGCCGACGCTGGGCACGGCATTGACTGGATCCGTGCCCAGCGTCGAGAGGGGGGGTATCTTATAGGCATGACTGATTGGCGAGAGGAGCTAAATGAGGCGCTTGCGCAGCAGGCCATCAAAAAAGAAGAAAAAAATCTCTCAAGCACAAGAAGGAAAAAAAGCCTATGGTGATTTTTTGGCTAATGTAGCTACTCCTGCATTTCAGGAACTTGCTGAGCAACTGAAGAATACGAAGCAGGTTACCGTGGGGAGCACGGGGGTGACCATCTTCGACATGCAGGGAAGGTTGGAGCTGGGATTTGAACTCGTAAGAGAGCCTTTACAGGGTTCTGGTATGTATTACGTTACCGTAAGAACGAAACACCAGGATAGAGATGGTCGAAGATACACTGCAGAAGGCTCATTTAGTAAAGTTATGGAGATGAATAAGGATGAATTTCTCTTAGCGTTAGTAAACAAGTATATATCGGAGATTAAATATAAATAACCGCGAATAGGGGTTGACTCAGGAGTTGCAGCTGCATAGGACGAAAAAAGCGCTCCCAGACGCGAGAGTCTGGGAGCGTCTACGTCACAGCCTCTTTGGGAGCGCGCTCGCATTCTGACAGACTGACTGCTGGCTGTCCCTGCCACCACCTATCAGCAACGCAGCCTCGGGGCAGCCCAGGCCCTGTTTCTCAATCTAGACGTGAAAACGGTGCTTCACCAAGCCGAGCTTGTCAGCGCCAGTGCCCTCAGTCGTTTCTTCAACGAATATGACTGGGATACCGCGGCGTGCTGGACCCTCCTGGGGCACGCCCAGTGGGATCTCCGGCTCCAGGCGGCCAAGCATAAACATCGTCCGCACCTGCGGCTGAGCGTCGACCTGACCAGCGTCCCGAAAACGGGACGCCAGCTGGTGTTCGTCCGCGTCTACAACGAGGTTCACGGTATCCATCTCGTCATCCTCTTCGCAAAGTCACGGGACGCTGAAGTTTCCGGTGGGCTACCGGGTGTACCGCGGCAAGGGGACCCCTACCCCCGTCACGCTTGCTCGTAACCTGCTGCGCACCGTTCCGGACACTATTCGCACCCGGTTCCGGGTGCGCGTCCTCGCCGACAGTGGATTTGAGGCCGCCGCCTTCCTGGACGAGGTTCAAATGCTGGGCTTTGAATTCGTGGTCGGTGTAGGGTCGACCCGGCGTACAGAGCATCCCGGCGGCGTCACCGTTGCGGATTGCCCGCATGGCGGGGATATCGAGCTCCAGAATTGGCCGCACGACACCTTGACGCTCGGCCGCGTTCAGCGCGGCCAGCGCGTGTTCCACGCGGTGTCCTCCGAGTTGATGGATGGTAACGAAGTGATCTCCGAGGGGGCGAAGCGCTGGCAGATTGAGTCGTTCTTCAAGGAGAGCACACACCAGTTCGGGCTGAATCGCTTCGCCCTACGGACCGCGCGGGGAATGGACCGGTGGCTCCTCTTGGTCTTCGTCGCCTGGACGCTGACCCTGCTGGACGCACAACCAGGTCAAACGCTGGCGAGCAGCGCACGTCGTGCGCTGCTCGCTCTTCAGCCGAAGCTTTATCTCAACCGGCTACTACACCTCTTCACGAAAAACGCGGAATTTCTCGGCCAGCACGGCTATTCATTGTCCTATGCGAGCTCAGTAGAGGACAACTTCATTTTTTACTGCTCCTGACGCTGAAAAAGGGCTGATGATCGCCTCCAGAAAGGTCACCAGTCGTTCTGGTTTCCAGCGCAGGGCATCGT
>NZ_LMOM01000080.1 GCF_001424185.1 Deinococcus sp. Leaf326
CAGACGTACATGCGCATCAAGTCGACGGTGGAGACCGCGCGGTTGCGCGGTCAGGACCCCGTTGATGTCCTGATCAGCCTGCGTCGCTAATCACGTACGTCCTGCTAAACGGCGTTACTGGTTGGTGCAGGTCTGCGATGGGGTCAGGTCAAGACATTGCTAGCCTGCGGTTGAAAGTCACCATAGGCGTCTTGGGGCATAACTTGAAGTTCATTGCCCTCAGTTGGTACACCCCGACCTGTCAATCCCTATTCGTGTTGATTGGTAAGCTAGATTGCTTTATATAGCGTAACAGCATCAGCAGGTTGCTGATCCTCTTTTTATTGCTCTGATGGTTTTGGTGTTAGGGGAGGAGCCTGTTTCTGATTGAGGGAACCAAAGCGGCCTCTTGCAGACATGGTCCCAATAATAACTTCGTTGATGGCGTGACGTGGCATTTCGGTACCGTCCCAACTGCACAGCATTACAACCTCCTTCTCAGAGACCTGTAAGGAGGCGGAAAAAATATAGGCACATTCTGGAGAGAAGCTCCAAGAGAAGACAATACCCTGGGACTCAAATTGGTATAGGTAGGCAGTGAGACTAGGCGACACTAAATCACGCCATCCATCCTGAAAAGCAATTTGGGGCAAGTCCATTGCTCAGTCTACACCACACTGAATTATTCAACTGTGGGGAACGGTGGAGCTAAATGAATTGAGTTGGGCCCGATGAGCCTCCTGCTCACTTCAAGGAGCAGCTCAATTCTGGATGTTGTCCAGATCAAGCATCTGGGTAACCGCCTCGTGTGCGGCACTCAGATACATTTTCGCGTCCTCATTGCCTAGACCGAGGTCGTACAGATAGAACTGGACCTGCCTCATCGCTTGCTTGACGGCGGCCTCGTGGTCTTGACCTTCCCTAACAACGATCCGATACCAACTCGCCGATATCTGCCGCACCGTCGCATAGATCATTTTGTCCATATAACAGCTTACAGGAAATTCAGATACTGAGGGGTTTCCGATTTGAATATGAAGAATAGACCATGAATATCTCTAACGACCGCTCTTGTCAAGAATTTTGCTAGGCATTTTATGCAAGTGCAGGCAAAATTAGATGGCTCGCTCTGCGGGTGCTTCTTCTCTTCCTATCTTGCATCGCTTCCTGAATAATAGCTAGCTCGCCATCAAGAGAGCTGGCTAGAATATCTTGCATATAGAAAATGTTACCATCTGAAGCAACCGAAACGCAGTGTCTGTTCGGTTGCCCATGGATTTTTTCGCGTGTTGCCGTAAATGAAACATTTCCCTCTTTCCACTCGATTCTTGGAGGCATCCTTCCAGTCTAACCTGACTACCCATCAAAATGGCTGAGGAGTAACAACAAACCGGCCTCTGTAGGGTGTTTCCGCGATGAGACCACCCAAGAGCCGATACCCTCACGATGCCTTACAGACTGCACTGCGGTCTGCCTTTTCCATTGACGCCCGGCGGTTGGTAGTCCTGAACGCGCCCGTCCGTCGTTCTCTACAGCCTGAAGAGACACGTTCAGTTGCTTGGCACGGTTTCCGCCCGGTATCAGCGGTGACTCCGCTTCGTGCAGTTCAGAAGCGGCGATCGAAAAGGTGCCACAGTACTTCGCGCGCCGCCCGCCGCCCCACTGCGTCGAAGTCCATGCTCTGCCTAGACACCGGGTACTCCTCCACTCGCACCAGCTCGGCAGACTCTACTGAGCAAAGTACAAGGCCGATCCTCTTCGTCCATGTGTAACCCTGAGCGCCAGCGGCTGCCAAGGCCGCTTGTTGCTGCCCAAGGACCGCCATGAGTCTGAATGATCCTTCCGAGGTCTCGATCTTCCAACTGTCGGGACTCTTCTGAAGGGTTCTATCAATGCTCTGCCTCATGGTGATCCCGCTATTACATACCGATTGGGCGGAGCGTTTCCCAGATGCCGTGTCTCTCACTCGAAGGGGACTGCAGAAGTGGGCCCCCGTGAGGAACTGAGATGGCCCCAGGTTAGACCTATTTCTGGCGCTGCGGCAGCGGTCCGCGCTTGACCACTTCGTACGCCTGGTCGAGAGCGTCCTCGACCGCTGCGCCAGATCCCAGCCAGTACCGCCCGCCTTCGCGTCCTTTCTTGAGCGTGTGCCCCAGCAGCCCCAGGGCGGTCAACTCGTTCAGAACCTGTTGCACGCGCGACAGATCCAGCACTGCCCCCCGGACAGCAATCCGGTCGGCCACATCGTTCACCGACTGCGGCTCCAAGGTCAGTAGCAGCAAGGCGCGCGCCTGCCAGAAGGTGAGTGGCGGGGCGGTCATACCGGGCTGTAACAGGTGGCACTCAGGGGCTGTCTCATACCGCAGGGTAGGTCATTCCACCGGCACGGCCTCGTAGAAGTCGTCGTCGAACCAGCCACCGGGTTCGCCCAAGTCGCGGCCAGTCAGCTCCAGTTCGGTCGCCCACAACGCCCAGGCGGCGTGCAGCTCCTGGTGATAGCCCAGGTAGTCAGCCGGCTCGCGGTCCAGAGCATTGGGCGGGAAGCCCAAGCCGGCGCGCTCGTACAGGTCGCCCTGGTGCAAGGCAATCTCGAGCAGGGAGAGGCCGGCGGGAGTCAGCAACCGAGCAGGTAGGGATTGTCAGAACGGGGCGGGACCGGGGCAGGTGCAGGCTAAGGCATAGGTGCATTATCCGCGCCGGGTACCGGACGCATCGCTTACTCTCACTCTGGAGGCTAAACCATGATCATCTGGGACACCGAGACCACCGGCACCGACGAAACCGACGCCATCCTGAGCATCGCGGTCATGGACAGCAGGACCGGCCAGGTGCTCCTCGACACTCTCGTGCGACCACCCAAGCACCTCATGGTGTGGCCGCGTGTGGAGGCCATGCACGGCGTTACCCCCGCGATGGTCCAGGATGCGCCCACGATGGACGAGGTGTGGCCTCGCGTACGCGGACTGCTGGCCGGCGGGAGTGCCGCCTACGGGGCCGCGCTTGACCTCTAGCTGCTCGCCCAATCCCTGGGGGGCGGCTGGCAGGCTGAGGAGGGCACAGGCGAGTCGGCGCTGCTGTGGCACGAGGATCACGAGGATCAGGCAGTGCTGCGGGTGCAGTGCGCGATGCTGCGGTATGCCCGGCATGTGGGCGAGCCGAGCCGACGGGATGGGTTCAAGTGGCATAAGCTCGAGGATGCGGCGCAGGCGGCGGGTCATGACCTCCAGTACGCTCACACGGCGCTTGCGGACGCGCAGGCCACGGCGGCGGTGTAGCGGTATCTCGACGATCAGGGCGTGCCGGTCCTGAGCTGAAGGCAAAAAAGAGCCCCACCCCGCCTAGGCACGAAGCCGCTCCACCTTGCCTCGGCTTCGTTTATTTACCGGAGCTGAAAGCGACTCTCAGCGTCGTCTAAGGGTGACATGCGACAAGTCTCCTTCTTCTGCACTTATCTTTGTCCTATGCCGCCAATCTACGCCACCGCCACGCATATCCCCAGTGGGGAGGTGACGTGCACCTTCGGACCCTTCGAGACCCTACATGCCGCACGTGTCGCGGTGAGTGAGACGGTCGACTCCCTGCTGACTTGGGAACACATGACCATTGGGGGGTATGCGGCCGATAACTACCCGACCCTATGGGTGGTCGAGAACCGCGAGACGGCATTGGCGCCTCAGGGTTCAACAAGAAAACCCTACTCCGCCTAGCACGAAGCCGGGGTGGAGTGAGGGTTTTAAGATCAGAACGTGAGGCGGCCGATCAGGTTCTTGCCCAGTTGGGGCCGCACCCATATTGTGTACGCAAACTCCAGGCCCCTTACGAGCGAGCGTAGCGTCTCGGCCGTCAACCAGCCCCGCAGAGACAGCGTCAGCCGGGGCGCGAGGTACTGCTGCAGCTGGGCCAGCACCAGGATCACCAGCTCGCGGGCCGACGTGCCCCTGATCTCCGGCAGCAAGCGTCAGCGCCTCGACCATCGTCAGGCCGCCGTCGTTCCGGACGGCCGCAAGGAGCTTGCCGATCAGGCGGTCGCACTCCTGGGGAACCTTAGCCAGCGGCGCGACGAGTCCACTGTTGCTCAGCGGTACTATTGTGCTTGTCGGCGTGTCCAGGGCGGGCACCTGGAGCAGCGTGCCGAACGATTCGCCGGAGGTGGCTGTGCTCTGGCCAGTCGGCAGGAGTACAGGGCGCGTGGTCGGCACCAGGTCAGTCGGCAGGGGCACCGGGCGAGTCTGGATCGTCTTCTCGATGACGACCCCTTTGGCGGCGCGGTCGCGGAGGATAGCGGCGATCCGCGGGTCGATGTTCTGGGGCAGTGTGGGGATGGTGGGTATGGTCAGCTCCTGAAATGGGCCAGCCCATACCTCAACATCCACGCCAACTAAACGCAGAGTCACCTCCAACTCAGCCCTTGAACCGCAACAGGACGAACAACCTCCTCAACGCACCAGCTCTGAANCATACCTCAACATCCACGCCAACTAAACGCAGAGTCACCTCCAACTCAGCCCTTGAACCGCAACAGGACGAACAACCTCCTCAACGCACCAGCTCTGAACATGTCGGAATCGCCACCTCATCTCCGCACAGACCACCTGCTCATCCTTCCCTTCACCATCTCCCCACGACCTCCTCCTCCCAAACTTCTCCACAGCAACTTCCCTTANATCGCCACCTCATCTCCGCACAGACCACCTGCTCATCCTTCCCTTCACCATCTCCCCACGACCTCCTCCTCCCAAACTTCTCCACAGCAACTTCCCTTATTGATCACGGTGGAGATCTGAATTGATAGACTTAGCGTATGCCTGGTTGGCAGCCCACACACTACTCGCGCGCACAACTCGAAGAGCGCCGCCTGGCCGCTCTCGAATGGATTGAGCGCGGAACTCACCGGAACCAAAACATCGCAGATCACTTCGGTGTTTCCGTGCATACGGTCTACACCTGGAAAGCACGACTACG
>NZ_LMOM01000081.1 GCF_001424185.1 Deinococcus sp. Leaf326
CGCCAGCGGAGTGCCTCCACTTCATTCGCGGTCTTGTTCCTAGACGTTGACCGTTTCAAGCTGGTGAATGACAGCCTGGGTCATGCAGCAGGCGATGAACTTCTCCTGGCGATCGCAGCGCGGCTGCAGGCCAGTGTCGCTTCGGTCAATACCGTCGGCCGCCTTGGAGGGGATGAGTTCACGCTGCTCCTGGAAGACGTGCAGTCCCGTGAAGAGGTGATCCAACGCGTCAAAATGGTGCTGCACCACCTTGCAGTGCCATTCTCCGTGGCTGGCCAGGAGCTCAGAATCACTGCGAGCATCGGCATCGCCCTGAGCTCTGACGAGCCCACGGGAGCCGATGAGCTGTTACGGGATGCCGATATCGCGATGTACCAGGCCAAGACGCATCACAAAGGGGGATACCGCTTCTTCGAGCCGGCCATGTATGAGCGGCGGGTCACCCTGTTGAATCTGCAACGCGATCTGCGCCAGGCGGTCGAACACTCGCAATTGCGGGTCTATTACCAACCGATCCTCCGGTTGAGCGATCAGGTCGTCATGGGGGTCGAGGCGCTGGTCCGCTGGCAGCATCCGGAGCACGGGATGATTTCGCCAGCAGAGTTCATTCCACTGGCGGAGGAGAGCGGCCTGATCTGTGAGATCGATCTGTGGGTGCTCCGGGAAGGATGCCGTCAGTTGAGGGCATGGAACGCGGGACGGGCGACGCCGTTGACGCTGAGCGTGAATCTTTCCGCACAGCATTTTGACCAGCCTGACATTGTCGGGCGGGTGAAGTGGGTCCTGGCGGAGGAAGGGACCGAAGCCCAGCGAATCCATCTGGAAATTACAGAAAGCCTGCTCATGGCTGACAATACCCAGGCGGTTGAGGCCCTCCGTGCGTTCCGAGCCTTAGGGGTGAAAGTGGTGGTCGATGATTTTGGGACGGGGTACTCCAGCTTGAGCTATCTCCAGCGTTTCCCGCTTGATGGCCTGAAGATTGACCGCTCATTTGTGACGATGGCGGCGGAACGACCAGAAGTGATCCAGACGATCGTGACATTGGGCCGCACGTTGAACATGCATGTGGTGGCTGAAGGACTGGAGGAAGACGCGCAAATTCGGCAGCTGCGAGAGATGGAATGCGATTTCGGTCAAGGCTACGGATTTGCCCGGCCTTTGCCTCCACACGAACTGGGCGAGTTTCTCCGGCAACGTTGAGCGGAGACGTTAAAGCAGACCTCACGCCCTGGAGCCTGCACCTTGTTGAACTCAGACGTCGGCAAGTGAGAACCGAAAAGATTGAACTCGGTGAATGACGAGCATCAGCATATCCCTAGATACCGCACATCATGACGAAACGAGTCATTGAAGTTTGAGAGCATGCATCCGACGGCCGGATGCGCAATAGGCACTGGACAACCAGAAACGCTCTGACAATCCAGGTATGACCAGGCCTCGACCGATCATGCTGCTGCTCTCCCACCTGCAGGCGCCCCTGCACTTCTGGAAGGCGCAACGCGACCAACAAACATAAGGCCAGCAGAGGCGCTCTCGGCAAGGCCTGCACCAACGCTGGCTCAGTCAACACCCAGGGGCGATACACCTGAGACTGCGTCGTCGTGAGAGCCAGCGTAGGAGCGAAGGACACTTTGAACACATGTGCGGAACGGTGGGTGCTCGGACGCCCAGTCATTGAGTGGCCCTGGAAAACTCCTGACCTATCGCACGACGGCATTCAGGGTCAGCGTGCCACCCCCACCGACAGGCACAGTGGTTCCGTTGCCACATGCTGTGTTCAGGGCCACGCTGTAGCTCTGCGCGGGAGTAAGCGCTATAGCGGTTCCGGATGGACACACGAACGTTGCCGTCTGGGCCCTCAGCGTCGCTGGCAGGTTGTCGCCAATGCTGACGTTGGGCAGAGCCACCTCACCGCTATTGGTGTAGGTAATCACGTACTGCAGCACATCGCCAGGCAGGGCCGAGGTCCCGGAAGTGGTATTTGCCCCGCCGCGCGTGACGTTCCGGGCCGTCTTGAGCAGGTCGAGCTTGAGTACAGGATCACGCGCCGTCAACGTCACGGACGAGGTGTTGTTCGTCGTCTCCGGGTCCACGGCGTCGCTGGCCCGCGTGACCGTCGCCGTGTTGACCAGACTGCTGCCGCTCGTTGTGGTGAGAGCAACCGTCGTGGTGACCGTAATGGGAACGGCCGTCTGACCCGTGAGGAACACCTCAGTGGAGAGCCCGCCCGTACCCCCCGTCGCGGTACACCCCGTCGGGCAGTTCCAGGTGCTGCCGGTCGCCCAACCTGGCAGGGCGTCCGCAACGGTCGCCCTCAGGGGTTGCCCCGGAGTATCCGTGGTGAGGTTCTGAATCGTCAGGGTGTAGGTCACGGTGCCGCCTCTCGGCGCAGTCGTCACTGCAGAGGTTTTGACGATTCGCAGATCGGCGGACCGCACAATGATCGCTCCACTGTTGGTAGAGCTGCTGGGGTAATACGCCCAGGTGTCCATGACCTTCTTGTCACCGAACGCATTGCTCCAGCTGTGCTGAGCGGTCGTAGCACTGTCTGCCCCTCTGGGGGTGTTGTCCGGACTGGGCGCTCCAGTCACGGCAGATGGCCGGGTCAGGGGTCGGTCATCCCAGTACAGCGTGCTGACTCCACTGCCTGAGCCGGGCACCTGACGCGTGATGTTCAGGCCTACTGCATTCTCCGAATCGAGCAGGGGAAAATGAATATCCCCGGAGAACAGGGAAACACTCGCCGTGTAGTTTCCTGTGCCGGCAGAGACCGCTTTGCCGTCACTGTCCAGGCCATCCCAGTTCACGGTATTGCTACCCGGGGTTGCCGTTCCAGTCAGGACCCGGTCATTGTTCACCCCATTGTTCGAGAGCGGGATCAGCAGCCGGTAGCTGAAACTCTGGCTCCCCGGGTTGTTGAAGGTGAAAGTCCCGCCCAGGGTAGAACTGGTCGTGCTGCCCGCATAGCCCGATGTGCCGTCTCGCCCAGCGAACGTTAGATTGGTCGGTGTGGGGGGTAAGGTCGGACTGGCCGTAAGGAGCCAATCTCCACCTGCGGTGGTGGCAGGGAGGTCCGTGGCTGGGATATTGAAGAAGAGCTTATGGGTTACAGAGCTGCCGCTGTCGGCACCGACCACAGGGCTGCCATAGGTCGCTGCATCAACTGAAGCACTCTGGAAACTGGGGAGCCCTGCTGTCGTTGTCACGCCCTTGTTATTGGCGAAGAAGATGAAGCCGTAGGGGTCAACGTTCCCTATGAACCTATAGCGGTAGCCGTCTTTGGTCTGAACGTACAGATTGAGGGTGACGGGTCGACCATTAGACCCGGCACTCATGGCCAGATAGGTCGTCCAGACCCGTCCTGGCACGGCGGAGGCACCATTGAGAACAGTGACGTCCCACGCGGAGACGAAACTGTCGTTGACGGTCGGTGCGGCCCAGCCACTGCTCACGATGATCCCGCTGGGGTTGGCGTTGCCGGTGGGCACGGGGGCAAGAATTTCCACAGTGTAGACCCCCGTGGTTTTCACGGGGTAGAGGCAGGGCTTGTAGTACCCCGTTGCTCCAGTCGTCGAGGGCCCATTGGTTTCCTGGGTGCGGTTTTCGATCAGACCGGTTTTGTCCGCAGCGGCTTTACAGGTTAGGAGCGGTGTCGCAGTGACCGTCCCTGTGAGGTCGACGGCGCCTGAGTACACGTTAATGGCGGCGGCGTTTGTGGCCAGCGTACTCAGGAGACTGCTGCTGCCCAAGGCGAGTTGTTCTCCGCTTCTGGCATAGACGAAGAGGCTGGTCTTGCGGGTAGGAGCGGCGGCACCTAAGTCGCCCTTGTTGGTGTTCCCTGTTTCGAGGGCCGCACGGTAGGTGGCCGTCCCCAGGAGTTGAGCACTGCCTTCGGCGGCGGCTGTGGGGAGGAGAAGGAGGAGTGCAGGGAGCAACCAGCGACTCAGGAGCGCTTGGGAAGACGGGAGGGAAGACACGGTCGTCAGGCTAGCCCGGATGTCGGAGACACATCACCTCGAATAGGGTGGACGAACTGGACATAGGCTCATGACTCCCATGTTCATTCAGCAGGAGCAATTCCTCCCCTGCTAGCTGTACTTCGGGGAATATTCAGGGACCGCTGAACAACGCTGCACGGCACGCATAAAGGCGGCACCGKTCTCCTGATCGCCGGGGAAGTTCCCCGGCGATCTCCCTTCGAATCTCAGGTACGGACTCGCCAAAAAAGCCGTCCAGTTGGGCCAAGCGGAGCCATTGCAGGAAGAGCAGCGCAATTANCGCCGGGGAAGTTCCCCGGCGATCTCCCTTCGAATCTCAGGTACGGACTCGCCAAAAAAGCCGTCCAGTTGGGCCAAGCGGAGCCATTGCAGGAAGAGTAGCGCAATTAAACAGAGCGCCGCGTGGTGGTTGAGCCCTTGCCAGCTTCTCCCTTCGAAGTGACTTAGCCCGACTTCCTGTTTGAGYTCCCGGTGACCCAGCTCGCAGGCCCAGCGTTGCTTCGTCACCCGAATCAGGTGATCAAACGACGTCTCTG
>NZ_LMOM01000082.1 GCF_001424185.1 Deinococcus sp. Leaf326
ACGCTTCGACCTCCGAGCCGGGCTGGGCCTGCGCACGTCGGCCGACTTCCAGGCCTTGACCTGGCAGGCCTACGCTGGGGGCACGTATTGGCTCACGCCCCGTCTGGGCATCGGGGGGCTCTACCGCGTCATCGGCCAGCGCCCCACAGGAGTCGTCGGGAGCTCGACCAGTCTGGAGGTGACGGTCGTGCCAGTCACCGGGCTGGGCGTCACCGCCGGCTATGCCTTCCTCCCGACCACCGTGATCCTCAGCGACCGCGAAGCCCAACGGGGCGCGTACATTCGCTTAGATCTTCTCCTCATCCCTTGATCTGATGTCTACGACAGGTGAGGCGATCCTCCGCACGGAGGATCGCCTCACCTCGACTGATCGCTACAATGTCAGGTCAGCCAAGATCTTCGTTCGTCCAGGACCTGCGAGTTCCATCGAGGTTAGCTAACAGGCTTTGCGCGTCATCTTCTGTGACTGCGCGCGCATCGGCCGCTGCATGACGGACCATCTCCTTCACATTCTCGATCACCGCTGGGGTATCCAACCCTTGCGCATGCAACGCCGCGATCGCCGCACTGATCGCCGCCACCGAAGCCAGCAAACGCGTATTGATCAGATACGCCCGCTGCTCAATCCGGCGACTCCGCACCCCACTATGAATCGCATCCTGCAACTGATCCCGCTTGACGGCCCCGGCAATGGCGCCAATCGCAAAAGAAATACCGATCGCCGCCACCCCAACCGCCGCGCCAATACTCAGCTCGAAGGCCAACGGCAGCCCCACCAGCTCCGCAAACGCCGCCGCACCAATCTCTCCACTCGCTGCAAGGTAACTGGTCGCACTCAGCGTCAACGCCGATGAAACTAGCGACCCTGCCAACAGCGGAAGAACGATTTGCGAGACACTGACCCCCCACTCGCTAAACTCGATCTCTACCGGTTTGACATCGGACGGCACCTCTTCCGGACGCCCGTACAACGCCGCAATTTGCGCATTCAATTTCTCCAGTCGTTGTCGGAGATCCGGGGCTTGTAAGGACAGCTGACCCGCAAGATTCTGACAATCCTGGGCAAGTTCCTGAACGCGATGCTCACGGGAAGGATTGTCCGGGAAGTACGTATCTCCCGTGAACAGCCCACCAATATCATCCCAGATGGACATTATCCCTCGTTGGTCCAGGAACCACGAGCCCTGTCCAATTCAGCCAGGTTGACTTGGGCAGTCTGAGGTGTGATTTTCGTGACATCCACACGGTGCGTCTCAATAAGATTATGAGCGAGAATATCGAGTTGTTCTTTGGTTATTCCTGGTATTGACGCCAAGGCGTTATAAGCAGCAGTAACGGTGTTGAGAGTTCCTCTGACAGTTTCATTCACAAGTGCATGCTGCTTCAGTGTGGTTCGGGGCGTATTAAGGTGTTTAATCGCATCCTGTAATTTATCGCGGTTCAGCGCCCCATCAACAGCATCGATAATCGCTTCAACAGCGACAGCCGCAGCTATTCCACCAATGACTTTGTTGACTGAGAACCATCTAGGGAGCCCCACCAGATCTGCAAAGGCTGCCTCACCAAGCCGGCCCTGTGAAACCAACCATGCTTTTGACGCGGCCTGCAAGCCACTCATCGCATACTTTATCGTGACGATGGGACTCAACATCGATACGATGTCAATGGCCCATTGACCGTCTATTTCGAGGGTTTCTACGGGGATGGGGACAGAAGACTGAGCGAGATTTCCATAAGCATCTTTGATTGCTTGATTTGTGTCTTTCAGCAATGATTCTATATACTGCTTGTCTTGTATAAGCTGAACCGTAATTGTGGCACAATCGTTACCTAACTCTGAGGCTCGCATGGCACGATTTTTATTATCGGGGTACATCAGATCGTCAAATATTCCCACGTTATCTCCTTTAGATCCAGTCTTGCAAGGGGAGTTCTGTGTTAAAAACTCTGGAATATTTCAATGTTTAAGATATCCTTTTATCCCCTGAGTCAAATTTTAGGAGGATGACGTTATCTCAGCGTTACGGGATTCCATCGTACAAAAGCATGTGAGAATTTCCGACCGTGTGCTGCCTCGTTTGCGTGCAGAATAGCCCTCATCCACCAGAGAGCGTAATCCGGTTCCCATTCTCACACGGCCGCACACGAAATGCTCTGGGGCAAGAATGCAGCTGCACGAACGTTTCCGCACCCTCCGCGCCGACACCGGCTTTCGCCTTAAGGACCTCGCTCTCCACTGCGACCTCAGCGTCCCCTACCTGAGTGACCTAGAGCGCGGCCGCACGCAACCCAGCCTCCAGTCCCTCGAAGCGCTCGCCCGCGCGTACAACCTCACGGTGCAGCAACTCCTCAGCGGCGTCGACGGCTACGGCGCCGCCACCACCGCCGACAGCCTCCCCACTGGTCTCGCCGCCCTGATCGCCGATCCGGTCCTGGGCGCCGACCTCACCCCTGACTGGGTGCAGACGCTCGCCCGCATCGAACTCCGCGGCAAACGCCCCAGAGACAAGGAGTCCTGGTACGAGATCTGGCGCCACCTCCGGCGAGTCATGGTCTGAGCATGCACTTCCAGTTGCACTTCGGCAGTCGCGTGCAGTACGACCCGGCGACCGGACACTGGTCTCCGCTGGAGGACGAGCTGGCCGTCCCGGTTGATCTGCCCGTACTCCAGCGCATGAAGGCCTGCCTCGCTCAGGTCACGCCCTGGCCACCCTGTCTCGACGTCGTTCAGGCCGTGGCCGAGCAATGCGGAGTTTCCCCAGTCAAGCAACGGCGGCGTGTCTCCACCAGCTCGTCCAGCAGGAAGACACCCCCGTGCTCTTCCTCACTCGGGAAGGGGTAAGGTCCGGCTGTCAATGCCAGATCACGTGCTTTGTCAGCCCTCGGGACAGGGCGCACCCTCTGAGGCCAGAACCCGTGTTTCCGTGATCCAGCGAGTGGTCTTGGTACGGACCGTGTAGCCCTGCTTGGTTCGTTCCCAATCCAGCGTCCTCCCTTCTGCCAGGGCAACAGCGTCCCAGGCTTCCTGGTCCGTCTCGAAAGGCCCCAAGGCCTGGGTCGCGATGTCGGTCTGGATATGCGTCGCCTGTGCATAGACCTTCGGCATACCTCAACATCCACGCCAACTAAACGCAGAGTCACCTCCAACTCAGCCCTTGAACCGCAACAGGACGAACAACCTCCTCAACGCACCAGCTCTGAAACAGACCACCTGCTCATCCTTCCCTTCACCATCTCCCCACGACCTCCTCCTCCCAAACTTCTCCACAGCAACTTCCCTTAGGCTTGCAGCAACATGCACTTGAGTGAGGTCCCTTCTCTATCGTCCGTCTTCTCAGAAGCGGTCTGGGCCTCCGACGAACTGGTCGTCCTGGTTCGCTCCATTGCCCGAATGCTCCGGGCCCCCATCACCCTCCTGGGAGAAGTCAACCGAACACTCCAGGCTGTGCCCTCTCATTGGCCCACCCTCACCCCGCACATCATTGCCCACTCCTGGCATCATGGGGAAGCCATCGAGGTCACGCAGACCGCTGGCGCCTGGACCTTGTTGACCTGCCCCGTGCAGACGGTCGAGGGAACCTGGTTTGGCGTGTTGTGTGTCTCCCACGCCTCACACGGACCCCACCCCCTCCCCGACAAGGCTGCTCTCCAGGACGCCGCGGCCCTCCTCGCTCTCACGCTCGAACGTCTCTTCGCACAGGCCTGGCTTCAGGTCATGATCGGTGGACTGTATGAAGGCGTCATCCTCGTGGACCGCACCCTGCAGTTGAAAAGCTTCAATCCTCAGGCCGCGCAGTTGTTGGGTGCGCCCGATCACCCGCTGACTCAAGCCAGCTTCGCTGCGCTGGGACGGCACATCCAAGGGCTTGACGGTCAGCCGGTCCTCCCGGAGGAGTTGCCGCTGGCCCTGGCCTTCCAGACGCGGCAACCTCAGCTCAACGTCACGCTGGGAATCTCACTTCCTGATGGCGTTCAGCGGTGGTTGCAGATCAACGCGCTGCCGGTCGGGACTGAGGCCGTCGTGGCGTCCTTCACCGATGTGACGGACAGCATCCAATTCCGGCAGGCGCTCCAGCGAGCGTTGGAGCATGACCCCCTGACCGGCCTTCCGAACCGCGTCCACTTCATGCTGCATCTTCAGCAAGCTCTGGGAAGCCTCCACACTCAGAACAAAGCCTGCGCGGTCGGCTTTGTCGATCTTGACGGGTTCAAAGCCGTCAATGACGCCCTGGGTCATGCCGCAGGGGATCACCTGCTGCGAGAGGTCGCAGGTCGTCTGTCTGGGACGCTACGTCCCGGGGATAAAGTCGCGCGCCTGGCGGGGGATGAGTTCGTGATCTTGTGGCGGGGGGTCTCCGATTCCACGCAGGCGAATGCGCTGGGCGAGCGTGTGGTCGCCGCGTGTGCCCCGGCGTATCTGCTGTATGGGGGGGAAGTCCGTGTGACCTCCAGTGTGGGGGTGCATGTGGTCACGACGGGCGACGCGAATGCGCAAACCGTGTTACAAGTGGCGGATGCCGCGATGTACCAGGCCAAACGGCGCGGCAAGAACCAGTGTGTCGTGTGGTCCTGAACGTCGTCGCGTCAATGACGACTGCTGCAGGCCAATGAGCATCGGACGGGGGCAGACCGATTGAGCTGACACTGCTCCGTCCTGCGGGACACGTCGCCGTAGCATACCGGTACACAAACACCCACTTGCGTTACCGTGTGGCCCATGCCGCCCCTGCGCGTCCTGCTCGTCGACGATAGTCCCGCGGACCGTTTTCTGGCTCAGGAGGTCTTCGCCACACACGGGTTGGACGTCCATCTCACCACCTCTGACAGCGGCGAAGCGGCGCTCGACTCCATGCACCGTCATCACGGCCACCTCCCAGAGGTTCTTCTCCTCGACCTCAACATGCCCGGCATGAGTGGGCTCGATGTCCTGAGCGAGATGAAGCGCGATCCGGAGCTCGCCCATATCCCGGTCGTCATGTTCACGACCTCCCAGGCCAAGACGGATGTCGACGCTGCCTACCGTCTGCAAGCCTGTGCGTATCTCGTCAAGTCACCTAACTTTGGGGTGTTCCTGCAGCAGGTGGAATCCTTCATCACGTTCTGGCGCTGCAACCGTTTCCCGTTCGCGCCGCAGCCTTAAGAGACGCGCGCTCGCCGTTCATCTGCGCCAGTCGCCAAAGTCCACACTTGGAAGATGGCCCCATTGCAACTCCTCCTCGTGGATGACAATGCGACCGACCTCCAATTGATGGAGGCGGCCTTCGAGGCCTGCCCGCAGGCTGAGCTGATCCTGCACAATCATGCGCCCACTGCTTTGCATTGGGTGGAAGCACAGGCGCAGGTGGATGCGCTGCCCAACCTGGTGCTACTGGATCTACACATGCCGGGGATGGACGGACCGGCCTGGCTTCGCGCGCTCCGGGCGCAGCCGGCCCTTGAGCAGTTGCCCGTGTTGCTGTATTCCCTAACGCCACTGCACCTGCAGCGCCAGTGGGTGGACCCGACCTTCGTTTACGGCTACTGGCAAAAGCCCCTGACGTTCGCGGGGATGCAAGACCAGGCTCAAGTCTTGTGTGACCTCTGGCAGCGCGATCACGCCTTCACCCCAACCACACTGATGACCGCTTCCTCAATGTTCTAGAGCCCGCGATCCCTCAGACCGAGCAATGGTCGCCGCCCGAGGACGAGTGGGTCGTCCCGACCGACCTGCCCGTGCTGCAGCGCATACAGGCCTGTCTCGCTCAGGTCGCGCCCTGGCCGTCGGGTCTTGACGTCGCTCAAGCGGTGGCTGCACCGTGCGGCGTCACGCGCATCAAGCTGAGGCGCCGGGTGGCTGAACCGCAGTTCGCGGCCTCACGCTAGTCCCCGGAAGAAGCCCCGACCCTCTCGGTTATCCAGCGGGTGTGCGGTGTACTCACCATGGAGCCCCGCTTGGTTCGCTCCCAGGACAGCTTCCGACCTTCTGCCTGCGCGACCGCGTCCCAGGCCTCCTGCTCTGTCTCAAAGGGGCCCAGCACCCGTGTCGGGACATGCGTCTGGATGTGCGTCGCCCGTGCGTAGACCTTGGCCATCCCCCACCCTACAACTGAACCGTGCAGGCGGTCAGTGCCCGAATAGACTGGGGCGCCTTGCTGCTAGGGAGACCGCACGCCCCCGCGCTGCGCGTCATTCCAGCGCCTGCCAACGCCGTCGCACCTCTTCCCAGTCCACCTGGTGTGGGGCGGGGGGCACGTCGGCGCTGCGCCGAGATCCCTCCATCCGCCTCTGCTGCTCCGGTACGACCTCGTGCTCTTGCCTCGGACTCTCCACACCAGAGGATCTGCTGCGCTCACTCATCACCACAGTCCACGGAGCGCTCCAGCAGACGTCCCCAATAATTGACCGGACTACCTGAAGCTGGAGCTCGAACGCCCCATGTGCCAATTGCACTTCCCATTAACGTGGAGTGAAGGACACGGGCTTATCTTCTTTATAGATCGTGCCTGTCCCCTCTCCTTCTCCCCGCCCACTGAGGTTTCCCATGACCCCGTTCAATGCTCCCCAGCCCATTCCCATGAGCACGCCCAGCGCTTCCCCCATCCCCTACGAGGCTCCTACCCTCACGCCTCTGGGCGCCTGGACGGCTGTCACGCTCAATATCTCCATCCCCATCGGCCTGAACAACGTCTACAACTCCTCCCCCTTCGACACGGAGTTCTAACCATGCGTCGACAGATTTTGCCTCTGCTGCCCCCTGCGCTCCTTCTCGCCGCCTGCGGACAGATGCCCGCTGGTGGGCCGAGTGCAACCACTCCTGGGACCACCACGCCAGGCACGCCCACCCAGCAGGCCCTTCCTGGGGTCTTCCAGATCGACTTTGGCGGCGTCGGCACGGATACCCCCACCAGCCGGGTACAGTCCCTCCAGCCGAGTGGTCTCAGCGCTCAAGGCCTGGTCAGCGCGCCCGATCAATTCAGCTTCTCTCAGGTCGCCGTCCAGACCTTCGCCATCGGCGCCACCAACACCCGGCATATTCGCGTCACCTACAAGGTCACGAACACCTCCTCCCAGACCCTGCGCAATCCGAAGTTCGTCGCCGTCGTCCCTCAGGGCGGCACTACCGACAGCGTGTTCACGAACGTCCGCTACTTCGACGGTTCAGATGCCACGGCCTCCATCGGCAAGCTCTCGCTCGTCCAGGGTCAGAACTTCAATACAGCGACCAACAGTGCCGTCCCCAACCCCTTGGCCAGCACCATACTGACCGGCCTCGATGTCAGCACTGTCGATACCACGGGCAAAGGGATCAAGACCCTCACCCAGACCGGCTGGTGGCTCACGACGCCCCCCACGTCCGGGGCAACCATTCCCATGGCTCCAGGAGATACGGCACTCATCTCAGTAGATGACAACTTCATTTTTTACTGCTCCTGACGCTGAAAAAGGGCTGATGATCGCCTCCAGAAAGGTCACCAGTCGTTCTGGTTTCCAGCG
>NZ_LMOM01000083.1 GCF_001424185.1 Deinococcus sp. Leaf326
GGGAACTTCTGTGCGTCGAACGTGGACGAGCTCAAGGCCCGGTTGGTCAGGGCCTGGCAGCGCGTACGCTACATCCAGCTTCCACAGCACTTGATGGACTCTAATTTATGCCGAGATCAATAGTTGAGCCCGCTGCATCACGTCGACGCAGCGGGCTGGTTGGGAGCTCTGGCTTACGCCTGTGCAGCTTCTAGGTTGATCTCCTGGGCGAAGGCCGTGAGCTTGCTGTCCGTGGCCTTCTCCTCGCTCTCAGTCTGGCGCAGCAGTTCCAGATGTTGCTGGTGGCCCAGCACCTTGGCGTAGGTTGCGACCGTACCGTAGCCAGCGATCTCGTAGTGCTCGATCCGCTGCGCCGCCGCGATCAGGCCGGCGTCCTTGACCGCCGGGTTGGCCTTCTCCTTGATCATGTCGCTGCCCTCGGCCACCAGCCCCTGCATCGCCTTGCAGGTGTGGCCGCCGGGCTGTTCGCCCAGATCCTGGAAGATGGCGTCCAGACGCTGCACCTGAATCCGGGTTTCCTCCAGGTGATTGGAGAAACCCTGCTTCAGTTCAGCGGCCGTCGCGGCAGCTCCCATCTTTGGCAGCGCCTCCAGGAGTTGCGTCTCAGCCGAGTAGAGATCGCGAAGTTGCTCCACGTAGAGGTCTTGCAGGTCCTTCAGTTTCACGCCCAGGCCAAACAGTCCCATGGTGTCTCCTTTGTGCTTGAGCCCCATTCTTCGCGCCGAACTGCTTCCTTTGCGTGCGGGGTCAGTGAACAGCTGTTTAGGAGAGAAAAGATGACGATGTACTCAGGAAGCTGGGAGCCGCAGCTGATCTGCTTGCCAGTGGAAGTAGACGGCGCTGCCCTGGAAAGCGATCATCGCTGCGACCAGCAGCCACAAGAAGATGCGGAAACTCGGCGCTAAAGGGGACGTCAAGGTCACGATAGCCACCCAGGACAGGGTCAATCCAGCCTGCCCCAACGCACTGATGGTTTCGCCCAACAGCGTTGTTTTAGGTACCAGAGCAAGGCATAACGCCAGGATTCCGGCCAACCACAGGCCGGCGAGAGGTTGACGGCGCGACAACTCGGGAGTCGGGAGGGCCATCCTGACGTTGTAACAGATGACCTGCGCGTTAGCGACGTACTTAAGCGATGGAAATGGGATGCGCAGTGGTAAGCACAGCAATCTATTTGAGACACTGCGGAGAGGAGCGAAACCTGCTCGCTCCTCTCCGCTCTCGGCGATCGTTACTGAGCCAGATTGAACGCGTGGTTCCAGTGCATGTGCACGACAGGCTTCGCGGCCGAGACAACACGGCGCAGACCCGCGTTAGCGTACCTGGACTGGCTGTACTGGTTGAAGAGGTTGTAGGTCTCGCGGTGGCTGTTGATCATCTGCATGCGGTACATCCGGTCGAAACCCCGGCCCGACGTCTTGAGTGACTTGAGCATGTCCCACTGCTTATAGGTCACGGTCATCGGCAGCTTCATGCGAGGATCGGCCTGGGCCACAGCAGCCTTGACCTGCGCGCCCAGCTTGGCGTGGTCAGCGATCATCTGGCGGGCGAAGGCGCGGTTGGTCTCCGAGCGCGACATCTGCAGGGCAATTTTGGCTGCCTCGACTTCAAAGTTATTGCCGCGCACCGCCTTGGCGAGGAAGCCCGTATCGGTGGCATTCAGGCCAGCAGCGGAGGCGGATGTGGCGGCAATCAGCAGGGCCAGCGGAATGACTTTGTTCATGCTGACAACCTAGGCCTGAGCCTGACGGGTCAGATGAATTCGCGTGTAGCTGGAGATTTATCCACCGCCGTGGGTTCTCTCTATCTGACCCTCATACCGGTTGCTCTCAACCGATTCTCTGGGCGAGTCCCGAGCGTGAGCGCTGAGGAGGTAGTAGCATGACCCACTTCCATCCGGGCCGGAAGGCCACGCACAAGTTCGGGGCGGTACGCACGGAGCGCGCCGGCATCAAATTCGACAGCAAAGCCGAGGCCGACTATCACGACATGCTGCAGCTAACAGTCCAGGCGGGCGGCTTGGTGGGGCTGATGCGGCAGCCGGTCTTCTACCTGCCTGGGCGTACGCGGTATGTGGCGGACTTTCTGTGCTTCTGGGCAGATGGGCGGGTCGACACGCGGGACGTGAAGGGCATGGAGACCGAGGGCTTTGGGATCAAGTGGCGGGAGGTCCAGGCGGCCTACTCCTTCATGACCTTCGTGAAGGTCAAGCGCAGCGGCAAGGGCTGGAAGGAAGAAGCGTGACTTCAGGGGGTGAGTTGATGCAGCTGATCGATCTACCACCGCAAGTAGATCCCCTGGACGCTGAACCACAGGCTCCAAGCCGCTGCGACCCACATGAAGGCGCGCGCCCAGCGGAGTACGGGCTGCCCCTTGAGGCGCGGCAGGATGAGCAGGAAGCCGACCATCGCGCCGACTGTCAGCAAGCTATGCAGCACTTGACCCAGGAGGGTGTCGGTCTGCCTGGGCACCATCACGATGAATAGGAGCAGCAGCGCGATCCCGATGCGCTGAGTCTGCGACAAGGAGGCGAATGGGGTCATAGCTCTTGCATACCACAGGCCCCTGCCGCCTTTGAACTGAATTGGAGCATTGCATGACCGACCCATTCGACCCGACTCGTCTCATAATCGCCAGGGCTCAGGCCGAGGACCGCGCCGCCGCTGACCTGGAAACCGAACGTGATGGGCGCCAAGCCGCCCGCACCCAGCGCCGCCACCTTAAGCCCACAGCCCGCGAGGTCATAGCCGCTCTGACTGCCGGCGGCCGTGAAGCCAAGGACGCCCGGGCGTATGCCGAGTCCTGGTACCAAGCCCTCCTGGCCTGGGAGATCCGGGAGGTCAAGATCCCCTACTCGTTCCACTACGACCCCGAACCCGAGCTGGACTTCATCACGCTGGGGAGCAACGCCCGGACCCCTACTCGGTACCTGCGTACTCCAGCGGGTGAGTTCACGGAAGGGGAAGTCGGCGTGTGCATCACGGAGATGGCCGCCGCAGGGACGGTGGAGCGCAAGCTGTTGGGCAAGATGCTGGAGAAGTTGCGCCATGAGCGGGCCAACTGCCCAGGGCGCCTCCTGCATGAGGATGGGCGCTGGCATCAGCACCGGGAATGGGTGACGCGGTACGCCGTGGCCGTGCTGACTCTGGCCGTGCAGTTGCGGGTGCTGGAGGCGGAAGCGCCTCTCCATTTGATGCAAGCTGAGTTGGCTGGATTAAACCAAGCTTGATTTTTGGAACAAACTTGCTGCTCTTTTTCTAGAGTCCAGAAGGTGTCAAGGACGCGACCCAAATCGAACCTCCACGAGTCCCGCCAAGTGCGGGACTTTTTCATGGCTTAAGGTGATCTCAGCTGTGTGTACGTCGTTTGGAGATGACCATCAGAATCAGGGTGACCAGCGCGATGAACATCAGATTCAAGACGAGGCGCGGTCGGTCCAGACCGTAGTCGAGTATCTGCCAACACGTGTCCTCCGCTGCAGGACTTGCGCAGAATGCCCGAGCATCTACGTTCCCCTGCGCACCGAGGTAGCCGACCAGAGGCGGGTGAAAGAACGCGATCCAGATGAAGGCGAGCAATCCACAGCCAAGGATGACTTTTTGAATGTTCGTCACAGATCCACCCTACCCTTTGAGGGGTGACTTCGCCTCTGCAAATCAACGCCATCTCCCTCTCTCCGCTGATGAACTGAGCGCGGCTCTCCTCCGTGACCAAGTACTGGCTGATACTCACACCCCAGCCTGAGTACACCGCGTCGCCGCCCGGTCCCACCCGGGTTTCCCCCTGCTTAAAAAAGAGGATGAGTGTTCCAACATGGCGCAGAGTCCCACCAGGGAGGTGAAGTCCATGCCCGAACAGACAGCTAAAAAAATGGAGAAATTCCTTCTGGCTCTCGCTGAGACGGGGAATATCTCGAAAGCGTGCAAGAAGTCGGGCCTCAGTCGTGTGACGTGACCCCTGTTTCTCGGTCCACTCCGATTGCGACAAGATGGGCAATCTGGAGGCGCGATGAAAGGAAAACGGTACACCGAGCAGCAGATTCTAAGCATTCT
>NZ_LMOM01000084.1 GCF_001424185.1 Deinococcus sp. Leaf326
ACGCCCTTGGTGGACCAGGTCCGTCTGCGGACCCCTTTCAGGGCAAATCCCACCTCATCGAGGTAGACGAGAGTGGCGCCCTCAGCGACCTTTTTTTTTCAACTCCGGGGCCACCTGTTCTTTCCAGCCGGCGATCCGAACTTCGTTGCGTTCCGCCGCACGCCCATCAGGCATCTGCGGGGTAAAGCCCAACCGACGCAGGATGTGCCGGACATGGTCATGGTGGTACCAGATCTCGAAGTGCCGGCCGATCAATTCGCTGACACGCCGGGTCGTCCAGGTCTCGTCCCGAAAGCCGTGATGCACCGCACCCTCCCGCAGGAGGGTGCGCAACCGCTCACCTTGCTCCGCCGTAAGCCGCGAGACTGGACCCCTGGCCACGGTGGCCTGAAGACTGCCGTTGCGTTTCAGCCGACCTTTCCAGCTGTACACGGTGTGCACCGAGACCCCAAAGTGATCGGCAATCTCCTGATTCTTGTGCGTTCCGCGTGCGATCCATTCAAGCGCCGCGAGGCGGCGCTCTTTGAGTTGAGCACGGGAATAACGGGTAGGCTGCCATTCAGGCATGCCCCAAGACTATCAATGCTAAGCCGTGACGTGATCAATAGGTCGGTCCAAAGGACCTGGATGTCTTCCGAGCTCAAGCTGTAGCCCGCATCCGCGTGACCCTTGCATGGGGTCAAGCGCGACGTCGCTGGCCCCCTGGCTCTCTCCAGTTTGCAGATCGATGCGGCCCGGGGTTACTCGGTGTCGACCTTGAGGGGCAGCTGCCAGTCGATGGGCGTCTCCCCTGCCTCTTCGAGCGCCGCGTTCACCTTCGAGAACGGCCGGCTCCCCATGAACCGCACCATGCTCAGGGGCGACGGATGCGCCGACTCGACGATCACGTGCTGCTTGCCGGTGATCAACTTGGCCTTCTTGCGCGCATAGGCCCCCCACAACACGAAGACCACCCGCTCGGGCTTGGACGTGCTGCTTGCCGGTGATCAACTTGGCCTTCTTGCGCGCATAGGCCCCCCACAACACGAAGACCACCCGCTCGGGCTTGGCGTTCACCGCCCGGATTACCGCATCCGTGAACGGCTCCCAGCCCTTGCCCGCGTGGCTGTTCGCCTCGCCCGCCCGCACGGTCAGCACCGCGTTGAGCAGCAGCACACCCTGCTCGGCCCAGGCCCGCAGATAGCCGTGGCGGGGCGGCGTGAACCCAGGCTGGTCCGTCTGCAACTCCTTGTAGATGTTCTGGAGACTGGGGGGCACGCGCACGCCGGGCCGCACACTGAAGGACAGGCCGTGCGCCTGCCCGGCGCCGTGGTAGGGGTCCTGGCCCAGAATGAAGACCTTGACGTTCTCCAGCGGCGTGAAACGCAGGGCGTTGAAGACGTCGGCGGCCGGAGGATAGACGGTATGGGTGCGGCGTTCCTCGACCAGGAAGTCCTTGAGGGCATGGAAATACGGCGCGGCGAATTCGTCGGCCAGCGCGTCACGCCACGAATCCGGCAACCCGGCGGGAATCACGGGTTTGACCGGCTCAGGGCTCGTCTCGAACAGGCTCGGCTGTCCTGCTATGACCAAGGCCGCGGGGGAGCGCCGCACCGGTCGAACAGGCTTCTCGGGCAGGCCCAGAGCCCGGCGCTCTGCCCGCACCATTGCCTTCTTCCGGCTGCCGTGCAGGGCGTAGACCCGCCGCGCTTCCTCCTTGAAGAACGCCGTCTCCCGCACAGCCGTGATCCGGGCTTTGGCCGCCCGGATAGCCCGCTCGGCGTCAATGACCGGCGCGGGATACTTCAGGCGGCCAGCCCCACTCCACTCCCAGGGCGCGTGAATGAAGTCGGTGGGCACTTCCTGCAGTTCCGGCACCCAATGGCGAATAAACGCCCCTGTCGGATCCTGGTCGCGAGACTGCTTGGTTGGGTTGTAGATGCGGACTCGGTTGATGCCCACCGTGCTGCTCTGCATCTGCACCTGGGCCCAGTGGATACCCGGTTCGTTGTCAAGCCAGTGATACGCCAGGAACTCGCCGGGTACGCGCCAATGCAGCCACAGCAGCTGGCTGGAGAACGAGATGGTCATGGCCCGCATGCGGAAGTTCAGCCAGCCGGTCTCTGCGAGCATCCGCATACAAGCGTCCTGGAGGGGATAGCCCGTCTGGCCCGCAGCCCAGCGGTCGAAGTGCTCTTGGTTCCACTCGGGACGCAGGCCGTCGAAGGCCCGGTTGAGGTTCCGAAACTCCATCTCGGGTTCGGACTCCAGGCGCTGCATGAAATGACAGTGCCAGTGCAGTCGGCTCTCGAAGGATCGCAGAGAGCGGACCCAGCGGGGATCGGCCGTCAGGTCGCCCTTGACGGCCGCGAGCCGTTGCCGGGTGGCCTGGACGACTTCGCGCAGGCTCAGTGTGCCGAAGGCGAGCGGGGCACTCAGACGCGAGCAACTGTCCTCGGCGGTGAGGGGACTGCTCATCTCCCGCATGTAGTCCATGCCGCGGAGGGTCAGGAAGCTGGTCAGGGTCTGTTCTGCCACGCGGCGCCCCCCGGGGGGAATGACCTTAAGGTTGGGGGCTAAGTTGAGATCAGGTGCCCCCAGGAGGCCCACTGAGGGGACGTGGACGGTCTGCACACGCTCTGGGGGTCCAAGGGGTGCCCCGCCCAGCCTTTCTTCCCAGGTATCTGCCCAGCCGTCACGATTCCGGAGACGGCGAACCACACCGTTTTGCGGCACCTCGGTAAAGGGCACGCTCTTGGCTCTGCACCAGTCATAAACACGGCGGTCCCGGGCGTAGCTCACGCCGTTGCCAGTTTCCTCGTGCGCCCACAGGGCAGTGAAGCCGACCTCGGCATGCAACTCCTCAAGGATATGCACCGCTTCGCCATGCCGCCGGACGAGGGGAGCACCCAGGGCTCGCAGGGCGGTGTCCAGTTCGTCTAGGCACTCATTCAGGTACTGGAGGTGGTGGCCACCAAATTCAGAATGATGAAGCTGCTCTGGCTCGTAGATATAGAGTGGCAGTACCGGGCCCCGGGCCGAGGCCTCGAGGAGCGGCAAGTGATCATGGACCCGCAGGTCCTTCTTGAACCAGACCACCTGCACTGTGGACGCTGTGGACACGGGCGCCACTGTAGGACGCCCGGCATCCGGGAACTGGATGGGGGATTAAGGTCGCCTGGGATGAGACGTGAAGCTCACTCGCAGGCGCGGCCGTCGCCATCCCGGTCGAGCTTGGTGCTGTAGCCCGGCTGTCCGCGCACAAGGGGAGCTTTCCCCGCGGCCCGCACCGCCGCGCAATTGGCGTAGCTCAAGCTGCTGGGGGCCACCGGTGTGGGGGCTGAGGGAAGCGTGGGGACCGGACGCGGAGGAGGGGAAACGCTTGAGCCGACGGCCTGCCCCTGTGCGGCCCGGCCTTTCTCGGTCGTGATGGTGTACGCCCCAGTGGTCTGCACCGTGATCGTCACTGTTCCCATCTGGTCCGTCCGCCAGACCGCCGCGCCCACGCTCTTATAGAGGTTCAACGCCGTCGCCGTCGGGTGTCCATAGTTGTTCGGCCCCACGCTCACCACCACGTTCTTCGGGCGCACTGCCGCCAGCCACGCCGCGTTGTCTCCGTTCGCGGCCCCGTGGTGGATGCTCTTGTACACCTCCACAGGGCCGAGGGTACCCGCCGGATACTTCTTGAGCCAGCCCGCCGTCTCAGGCGTCTCGCTGTCTCCGGTCATCAGGGCCCGGAACGCGCCGTACTGCACCAGCAGTCCCACGCTGTTCAGGTTCTGCTCAGTCCTAGGCATCCCCGGTGGGGGGGCCAGGACCGTGAGCTTCACGCTCCCGAGGTTGATGATCTGGTCCTTGGCGACCAGCCCCTGTGTCCCCGCCTGCTGCGCGGCGGTGACCAGTTTGCGCCAGGTCTGGGTCGTGCCCGCGAGGCCGTTGTTGAGGAAGAACCGGGGCTTGTAGAGCGTGACGGCTGGAATCAGGCCGGTGATGTGGTCGGCGTCGGCGTGACTGGCCGCCACGAGATCAAGACTCTGGACCTCATACTGCCGCAGCAGGGTCTGCAGCCGGGGTTCGCTCCTGCCCCCGTCGTAGAGGACGCTCTTGCCTTCGGGTGAAGTGATGAGCACCGCGTCGCCCTGCCCCACGTCGAGGAAGCGGATCGTCAGGGCGCCAGGGAAAGCGGCCTGGGCCTGCATAGGTCCCAGGCTGAGGGCGGCCAGTGTCAGGAGGCCCCTCACAGGTCGATCTCCTCGCCAACCGACGCGGGACGGTTCAGGGCGTTGAGCTGGGCCTGGGCCCCCTGACGACGCTGAGCAGTCTCCGCATGGTCGATCTCCATCTCCAGGTCCCCACCTTCGACGTGCAGGCGCACGACGTCACCCTCGCGGACCCCAGTGGGCAGACTGGCCAGGGACCAATCCTCGGTGGTGCCGTCGGGCAGCTCCACGCGGGCGAGGCGGCCCTCAATGCCGTCAACGGTGACGAGGCTAGGTGCGGGATCGTCGGAGGTCATGGCTGCAAAGTAGCGCGCAGCGGCCTAGGCTGGGTGTCAAGCTGGGTCATGCGACGATCTGCCCTGTTCAGTGTGTTGGCCGTCTTCTTCATGATGGCGGCTCCAGCCCAGGCCCACCGGAGCGGCTGCCACCGCTGGCACTCCTGCCCGAGCGACAGCGGCTCCTATGTCTGTGGCGATCTCGGCTACACCTCGGAGTGTGGAACGGCTTCGGTCAGCAGCGCCGCCCGGGCGGCGTCTGCCTCCAGCCCCTCGGTCAGTACCCTGCCGGTGCGGTACAGCACTACCACCCTGAACCTGAGGTTGACCCGATTTTGCGCAGATGGAGATAAGCCCCCACGATAGGAGGCACCCTCATGACGACCCGCAGAATCCATACCGCTGAGTTCAAACGAGATGCTGTGCAG
>NZ_LMOM01000085.1 GCF_001424185.1 Deinococcus sp. Leaf326
GTCAGGTCCACCAGCAGTTCCAGCCGGGGACGCGGATGGGGTGACGCTCGCCACCAGTCCTGCGCGGTCTTGAGGGCGTGCTGACGCAACACCCGGCAGAGGTGCCRGGTGTCCCAGCCGGCGTGGTTGAGAAAGCGGCTGAGGGCCGAGGGGGACTTGACCGTGGCCCGTTCCGGCAGCGGTCGGCCGGAACCATCCAACAGCAGGGGCAGGATGTCAGAATAGAGCCGTCTGGAACGCGGTTCTTTTGGGTTCACACCCCACTATGGGGCCAAAAGTGCGTTCCAGACGTCCTTTCCCAAAACTGCAAGATGTCAGTAGAGGCTTTTTCTGATCACCATCTACCTGACCGTCAACTCCGTTCGCCGAGATGACCCCAGATCATTGAGTTCAAAGCTTCAGATGAAATGGCTGATCTCTGTCTTGAAGTACTGAGCTAGTGCCCGCGCGTGATCTGCCGTGAACGGCCGCTTCCGGCCAAGAAGTTGGCTGATCGTGGCCTGGTTGATTCCCGTCGCCTGCGCGAGTCTCTGTTGCGTCAGCTGGTCTTTCTCCATCAGGAAGGCCAGCATCGCCGCTGCGTCCACGTCTGGGATGGAGGAGTGTGCTTCCTCATAGGTGGTGATTCGCACCATCAGCTGGTCGGCCAGCGAGCGCAGAGGATGGTCTGCCTTCTCCCCCATTTCGCGGTCCAGGGCTTTGAGGGCGTCCGTGGCCCGCCGAAGGCTCGGCGCGTCCGTGATGGGCAGGAAGACTTCTGGGGCCAGGGCATGCAGGTGCTGCCAAGTCTGGGCCAGTTCGCTGTAGTTGGTCATGTCAGGGTCTCCAGTCGTCGTACTGCTTATGGGTCAGGACGTGCTCGACATACAGCCGTTTGCCGGCGAAGTTGGGCCACACGATCAGGCGGTACTTGTTGCCGCCGATGTCGAAGACGATGAACCCGGCGACCCAGTCGGCGCTTCCGAAGTCAGCCTTGACCTCTGCAAAGGAGGTGTAGTCAGCCGCGCGGACGTGCTTGTACCAGGCACGCAGAGGCAGTTCGGCGTCGGGATGTTCGGACCAGAATGCCAACAGGGCACTGAGGGTCAACACGTTCATGCCCATGAGGTCATTATTGCAGAAAATAATAATCTGAACGTGAGGTCATAAATCAATCGCGTTTCCCTGCCCGCACCGGCCAACGCGCCGAGGCGGGCTTCTCCTTGCCTGGAGGCCTCCCTTGACCGCTACTGAACCCACTGCCCCCGCGCTGGCCCTGGCCGCGTGGTGGGCAAACTTCCTGCCCCGCCCCGCCCCCCAGGACAACGGCGACGACAGCGCTACAGGCGGGCTCACTGCCGCCTTCATGCTCCAGATCTCCGCCCGTGACCAGCACAGCCCCGAGGAGGCTGCTTGCTTCCAGGCTGCCCTCGCTCAGCAGTTCCAGGCCCAACTCGACCGCCGCGGGCAGTGCGAGGCCTGGACCGACTACGGCCCCGACACCGTCCTGTGTGCGGCGGCCACCGAAGCCGGGATCTCTCTGAGCAGCTTCAGTCTCCCCATCAAGTCGGGCAGCACTGGCAGCGAGCACACCGCTGAGGTCAAACAGGGGTACCGGGGCGACTGGCGCAGCATCTGGACCCGTGCTGACGGAGGTACGCCGTGCCCCAGGTGATGTACAAGTACCCGCTCACGCCGCTGAACGAGGCCTCGGTCACCGTCCTGACCCTGCCAAGCTGCGCCCTTCCCCGCACAGCCGCCATGCAGAACGGGCAGCTGTGCCTGTGGATGCAGGTCGACCCGGACAGTGCCCCGCTCGAGCGCGCCTTCGCGGTCTTCGGCACAGGCCACCCGCTGCCGGTGGACGCCACCTACATCGCCACCGTTCCGGACGGCCCGTTCGTCAGGCACATCTTTGAAGTGCCCGGCTCATCGTCCAGACCTCCTGAAAGGACCTTATGACCCCTGATCCCCACCACATCCAGAAGTACCAGCTGCTCGTGGAAAGCTCCCTGGCCATCCCGCTCTCTCCCCAGGCCGAGGTGATCTTCGTCAGCATCACCGGCCCCCAGCACACCCCGACGATCTGGGTGCGCGTCGACCGCGCCGACCTCACGCCCCGCGTCCAGCGCGCCTTCGTACTCGTGCGCAACGGGATGCCCTTCCCCAGCAGCGCCCAGTACCGGGGCACTATCGCTGGTCCCTTCCGGGGCCCGGACGGCAACTTCGCCACCCGCCACGTCGTCGAGTGGCCCCGCTGAGAACCCTGATCCCCAGGAGGTTGTGCCGTGCCCCACCTGCCCGAGTACAAGTTCATCCCGCCGCACCTCGCCACCAAGACCACGCTGGAGAAACGCGGTCTCGTCCCCACGGCCGACCCGGTCGCCGAGTACGCCTACCGCTGCCCTGAGGGCGGCTGGGGACGGGCGAACCTCTACAGCCTTCAGGACACCCGCAGCGCCAAGGAGGCCAACGCCGCCTGCAAGCGCCGGAAGGCGAACCTCGGCGGCCAGTTCCTGCTCTTTCCGGAGACGGTATGACCCAGCCCTGAACCCCGACGGCCACCCCCGTCCCTTCGCCCCTCGACCAAGTCCCGACTGGAGAACGTTTCTTCTTGACCACTGAATTGCCGCAGCTCACCGTCCTTCCTTCCCGTCTTTCCCTCGAGCTGCACTTCCTGAATGTCCTGACCGACGACCGCACCTCGCCCACGTCGCGCATCGAGGCGCTGCGCCGTATCCGCGGGCGGTATCCGGACTACACCGGTCTGGGGAAGCAGCCCGAGACGCCTACCGACCAAGCCGTGAAGGCCTGGGATCGCCTGATCGAGCGGCCCCCCGGAGGTCAGCACTACGTCGAGTTCGTGCAGCACGGCCACGCCCGGGGCCTCATCCTCACCCCTGCTGGGGTGGAGCGCCGGGACACCCTCTGGGAGAACCAGGTCTTCGCTCCCTTTCAACGTCGGGTCCGTGACGCGCACGGTGACGCGGTGGCCGACGCGTTGGTGGCCCAGGAGCACCGGTGAGCCGAGCGCTCGCGGCCGGGCTGCTGGCCCAGGCGGTGGCCGAGGACGAGGCCTATGCTCGCCAGCCCCACTCCGTCCTGGAGCAGGGCTGGGATGAAGAGACGCACCAGCAGCGCTTCATCACCTGGGCGGCGATGACGTGGCCCACCCTGCCCGCCCTGGAGGGCTTCCACCACAGTCCGAATGGAGGCAAAAGAGATCAGCGCCAGAACCGTAAGACCGGCCGCCTGTACAGCCCCGAGGCGTTGCGCCTCCAGCTGATGGGGGTGCGTGCCGAGTATCCGGATCTGCTGCTCGACGTGGCGGTCTGGGACTGGCATGGGCTGCGCATCGAGCTCAAGGACCTCGATGGGGAACTGAGCACGAATCAACGGCCCTGGCTGGTGCGCCTGCGCCGGGAGGGCTATCTCGCGGACGTGGCGCGCGGGTGGCGCGACGCCCGCCGCCTCACCCTCGAGTACCTCTCCGGGCAGTTCACCGAGTACCGCTGGTCGCCCCGATTCGCCGATCGGCACCAGACCCTTCCCCCTACCCACTTGATGCCCGCAGCAAGCGGGTAAGGTAACTTTTGAACGGCATTTCGCAATTTTGAAGCAGAGCGTCTGGAGCGCACTCTTAGCTCCAGGGTAGGGTGCTTACCTAAAAAACAACGCTCCAGACAACTTTATCCTGACATCCTGCGCTGCTTTTCCTACAGGCGGCATCGGGAGCCGTTCGAAGTCTCTCTCAACTTCCTGGGGGAAGGAAATTCCCTCCTCCGCCATTCTCATAACCTCTTGTTCAGGCAATCAGGAACTTGGCTGAACGGGGGAAGCTGGCGAGAGCCGTATGGTTCTCGTTTGCCCCCGAATTATATCGCCGAGTGCTTCATCTAAAGTAGGAGTTACTCAATGCCCTCCAGCACGTACTTTCTACCCTTAAGAGTGCATTGCAAGATGTCCCACTCCTCAGCTTTTCGTTGGGCCAGTGACAGTCAAGGCCAGAAACGTATCCACTACGAGTGGACAGAACTGCCGTTCTCGCTGCTGTGCAATCTCCGTGCGAGCGTCTTCCCAACGCCACGCCGCCTTATAAAGTCGT
>NZ_LMOM01000086.1 GCF_001424185.1 Deinococcus sp. Leaf326
CTGGTGCGTTCACACCTCCAGAAGACCGCCTTTCGTCATTTTTGGCGATCCCCAAACCTGTTGAGGCTGTTCAGAACAGGGAAAACTGAAGTTGTCCTCTACTGAGATCTGCGTTGACCTCGATCAGGGTCAGCACCGCCGCGTGCAGGGCCATGTACCCCTGGGCCAGCGCCGGCGCCAGGGCGATGAGTTGCCCGTCGGCCTCCGGGTTCGCGGTGGGCACGCCGTCCGGGAAGAGGCCCTGTGTGAACCCGGAGCCGTCGCCCAGCGGTACGGAGACGTGGTGCTCGTTGTACTTGCGCTTGGGGAAGTAGGCCCAGGGGCCCGGCGTGCTGTTCCCCAGCAGCTCCTGCAGCTGCTCGGGCTTCAGGTTGGTGCTGGTGGTGGAGGTCACGCTGCCCCCCGGACCCCGGCCACGACCGGCCGCAGGTGCGCGCGCTGCGCCTCGGGGGTCGGGTAGGCCGTCTCCCAAGCCGTAAGCAGTTCGGGCGTGACGACCTCGCCTAGGTCGTCCTGCTTCAGATCGGGGCGGCTGAGTACCTCGCGGGCGTACCGGCACAGGCTCGCGCGACCAGCGGGGGTGGTGGGCAGGGTGACGGGTGCAGGCATGGGCAGGACCTCCAGGGGACGCGAGAGGGCTTCGAGTTCGGCGTTCAGACTGGCGATCACCTGGGCGCGGTCGTGCTCGAGCTGCCGGCGCTGCTCATTCCAGCCGCGCTCGCGCTCGATGTAGCTCGCCCGCTCCCGGTCCCGCCCCTCGGTCACGCGGGCCAGCTCAGCCGCAGCCTGGTCGCGCTGCTCGGCGATCTGCCGCCGCAGGGCCTCCACCTCCTGCCGAGCAGCCCTCGCCTCGGCGTGCGCCACGTCGGCGGCCTGGGTCATCAGGTCGCGCTCGTCCGCCAGGATGCGGGCAGCTTCGGCCGCAAGCTCGTCGCGCTCCAGGGCCACGCCCGCGTCAATGGAACGCGACATGCCCTGCCAGACGACCTGAAGCACGGTCTCAGTGCGCTCGCGCACGCGCTCCCTGGGGCTGGCCTTGGTCCCGGCAAACTCGGTGATGCCGTAGGCGATCAGGTTCAAGCTGTGATCCAGCAGCATCGCGGCGAGGTCGGTGCCGTCGTCCCGCTTCATGGCGGCTTCAACCACATCGGCCACGAGTTCGGAACTCCGGAGCCATGCGCGCTGCCATTGCAGGGGGTTCAGCCGGGCGGCACGCTCGGGCGTCAGGTTGCAGCCAGCAGGGGCGGGGCGGCCGGGTCCGTCGAGTGGGCTGGCCGGGCCGGCGGGTCTGCGGGATTTGATGGCGGCGATGGCGGCGGGGTTGATCAGGGCACTGGTCATGGGGCAACTCCTGGCAGGGGCGGGGGGCGGTGTTCCTTTCCGGCCTCTGGGCACCCAGCCCACGGCCTGTTTGACTTGTTCCATTGGTCTGCCGATCCTGCGGGCGATGCTGGCCACCCCGACCCCGCGCGCGGCCAGCGCCACGGCCTGCGCGTGGAGATCTGTGGGCAGGAGAGGGCTAGGCCCCGACAGACAGGCCCACAAATGCGTCTGTTCCGCTGCCGAGCTCCTGCTACTGTGACCCGGTGAAGAGATCATTCGTTCTCCTGGTGCTTTCCGTACTCACCCTTGCCAGTGCCAAACAGGTCACTGGAAAAGTTGTCCCCGGGTTCACCTTCAGCGATGGGCTGAACAAAGATGGCTACACCATTGCCATTGAAGTCCCGAATACCCTGGAAGCCAAAACCTCTTTCGGAAAACTGCAAGTGAGGAAGAGCTTCTTTGAAGAAATGAAGTTCGAGCTCTACTCGAAAATCCCAAAAAATGTCATCATTAACGACAAATCGTGGGTGATTCAAGACACCAGTGCGAAGTCCGAAGTGCTGCTGTTGATCCCCCGCAAAGAGGGCTACACGTTCTCCCTCTACCGTCGTCTGAACCCCGCCAAAGGCAACATGCTGCTCCAGTGCCGGGGAGACGCAGACACCAAATCCGTGTACGACGACATGCTGAAGACTTGCCGTTCGGCAAAGCTGCGCTAATTGCTCCAGGCGCCTATTGTCTAGGCGTTCAAAAGGGGGCAGGGAGAGCAACGCAGTGAGGTCATGCGCCCGCCCTCGCCTGCTGCAGCTCCACGCGGCGCCGGAAGTGGTAGACCGTCTCCAGCGTGATCTGCCGCGCCCCTGCCTGAGCGCGCAGCTCGGCGGACATTTCGGGCACACAGTCGCAGGCCGCGGCGTGGGTGCCTACGGGCAGCTCGCACACCTGGTCGGCCCGCAATGCCACCACCACCCCCGCACCCGCCTCGGCCGCCAGCGAGCGCAGGGCGTCCAGCTCCGCGCCCGCCGCGTTCGTCGTCACGATGAGGGCGAGGATGACCAGTAGGAGCCACATCACGACGTCCACGCCTCGAGGTTTTATTTCATGACCTCGCTGAGGCTCTGTGCAGTCCGGCACTGCCGAGAGCCCTGTGCATCCGGCGATCCAGAGGACGTGGAAGGCAAGCACACGTCCTGAAAGCGGCCTACTTCTCGCGTCCTGGTCGCACTCTCGTCTATTTTCCGAGCCACTTCCACGGTTTTTTGCTCCTGCAGCTGCTCGGGCTTCAGGGTGTTGGTGATGATGGTCATGCTGCGCCCCGGACCCCTACCTTAAAAAGACCGCTGGACCGCCTCCGAACTCACAACGGACAACCGCGGCTGCCTCAGTCGGCCTAGATGACGAGGTGACCCAGACGCACTGGTGATGTCCTATTGAGAGCGACAATTCTTGGGAGCCTCTCCACCAAATCTGGGTGTGGTTCTCGAGTTCTTACCCCCACTCCCTCATATTGTCCTGCTCTCCTGTCCAACCGTTCTCCGGATGATGCGGTCATGTCCCCTCCAGAAAGGATCAACCTCCTGAACCGTGTCACCAACTTCCTCGGCTATTTCAGCCTGGGCCTGGGGACTATAGAGGCCGTTGCCCCTGGTGCTCTGGCACGCGGCCTGGGTCTAGACGGCCGTGTAGGCCTCCTGCGGTTGTACGGCGCACGGGAAATCGGAGCCGGCGCCGCCCTGTTGACCCAGACCAACACCGCGACGTGGCTGTGGGCCCGTGTCGTAGGGGACGCCCTGGATATCGTCACTCTCCTGCCCGCCCTGCACAAGACCAATGCCAAACGGGGAAATGCCGGGGTCGCACTGGGCTCAGTGGTCGCCATTACGGCAGTCGACGTCTGGGCCGCCCTGCAGTGGTCACGTACAGCTGAAGGTGAGCACCTCTCGCCTATTGCAGGCGAAGACGCTTCGTAACGGATAGCGTCGCGGGCCATGCTTTTGTCGAGCGTCCAGAGGGTGGTGAAGAGGCTCGTCCCCTGCTCCTGCAACTGCTCCGGCTTCGGGTTGGTGGTGGAGGTCATGGTGTCCGAACTCCAGCCACCGTAGGCCACAGGTGGCCCTGCTGAGCTTTGGGGCTCGGATACCCCTTCTTGCATCTGGCTCATACTCAGGAGTTGCACCTGCATAAGACGAAAAAAGCGCTCCCAGACGCGAGAGTCTGGGAGTGTCGAAGTCACAGCCTCTCTGGGAGCGTGCCCGCATTCT